>JABCTV010000117.1 GCA_018238205.1 Candidatus Thorarchaeota archaeon | reverse complement strand
TGAAATTCAACTAGGGAAGAAAAGCATAAACCTTCTTTTTTCTTTCATCCCATTATTCTTAGTAGAAACTACAACTTTGATACTTACGAAGCATATCTACGCTTTAAGATTATCAGTAGGACTCCTACACAGAACATCTGTATTGAAGCATTGAAAACTAAGAGAGTTTCTATTTGAGTGTCGACAATGCCAGTATTTGTCACAGTTTCATTGGTGTTTTCATCTGCTTTCCAGAAGTATGCTGAGATATTGAAACTAGAGCGGAAATCATGTATTGGGTCCACACTCATTAATGGATAATTATCTGGATAGCCATAACTTACTTTGTAGGGGGTGTCACCTATCCCATTTTGATCCTCATCTTCGCCATAGTAGTCTATCCAATAGTTACCCATTGATTGATTGTCCCAATCGAAAAGATTTGTACTGGCGTGTCCTGCGTCAATATCGGAACTAAAGAAAGCGTTCATGTAGACAAGTCCCTCCAAACAATTTTCGACATTAATGTCGTGGTATTTTGAATCGTTAATCCAGTTACCGGCAACTTGGACGTTCTTGGCGTCTACAAAATTTAATCCAGTTCCACAATCCAACATTGTGTTCATTATAGCAGTAATATTCTCTGAATCTCCTACACCGTGAAGTCCATTCTGTCGAATCCCATCCATAAGGTTTCCATACACAAAGACATTGCTACTCAAATCAGATACGATTGCACAAGAGTAGATGTCGTGAAACTCATTGCCAACGACAGAAATGTTCTGACTATGAGTGAATAGATTGACCCCATCATACACTGTTTCTCGGATATCATTAAATTTCAAGAGGAGATTCGTAGACCATATTGATATAATTCCGCAGCCATAACTTGAGAGAACTGTATTGTTGCTCACTTCGATATTGTCGCAGTACTCAATTTCAATTGCACTTTGACCAGTTTCTGAGAAGGTGTTGGAAGTAACTTCGGAATCAGTTGCGTGATTCAAGCAAACCCCATTATATGTAGTTGTAGATACGTTATTTTCTCTTACGATAACATCTACTGATCCAGTGCCATATATCCCACAATAACCACAGTCGGAAATCTGGTTCCCTGAAATAATCAATTCTGAAGTTCTTGTAAAAATTATACCCTCCTTTGTGCATAACGTTACAACATTGTTCTCAACTCGAACACCAGTACAGTCACCAATATTGATTCCATCCCCACCAAATTCTGAGATATGACAACCATCAATTACTGCATTATCACATCCCACACTGATTCCACCGTGAGTGTTTGTTCCGGAGCCAGTTAGTGTACTCTGCTCTATTGTCAACTCTGCCCCATTTTCTGCTGATATCCACCATGAGCAACTTGGATACGAATAGAGCAGAGAATCTTGAATCGAGAGAATACCTCCATCCTGTACTACAATCGCAATCTCATCCTGAATGAATACTACTGTTGAATTATTGATTACGAGTTCCATTCCTGCCTCTACAATGATCCACTCACTTACAAGTAAGGTATCATCTTCAATCACTTGACTGGATACTACTAATTTGGAATGTTTGGAGCGGGGGTTAGAGTTCAAAGAATTAGTTTGCGGGCTTGTAATCAACGGACTTGTTACTAGCAAGATAACTACAATGAGAGTCATTGCCAGATACTGACGTTGGCCGATCTTCAAGCACATCAACTATACCCTTCGAATAAGAAAAGGGTTAGAAAAAGATAACGCTTTCCAAAGAATAATACACCTTTTCTCCACGCTTTAAAACTATAGCAGGACCCCCATAACTCTTAATGGCATGAGAAAAGCACTCAAATCGTCTTGAAACAGTGGAGAAAAAGAACTATCCTTTTTTCCGCTATACTACGTTCATTGGTTCTAACGAACCAAGGGTTTCAAACGTGGAGGGGGAGGACCCCCTTTCTAAAAAGAACCCCCTTAGTAGAAAGACCAAAGCATACTCAGTCAGCCGTAGGTAGGTCAAATCAATGAATTACTCTGAGGTTCAAGAGATGGTTAATAGCGAATCTATGTTGGTTTCTGAATCCCTATTATCACAAGAGAGTAGTCTTGCTGATTCAACCCAAATCCGTAATGCAATAATAACCACACTCATACTTGCTGTGCTCCAAGATCTGCAAAAGCATGCTGCAGCTGGAATCAATAAGGAAGAGTTGGGGTGGAGAAACAAGTACAATATTCACTTGATGAGCGGAGTTTCACAAAAACAGATCTACAAAGAATGGGGTGTATTAGAAAGACTCATCGAAGTGGGTGTAATAGAAAAACGTCCATCACAATCTAACTGGGGAAAACAAAAGCATCACTATCGTATTGATATTGATTCTATTGGACTAATTCCGCGACCTCAGTAGAGCACCCAACATCGATTTGATCAATGCATGATTCGTATTAGCACGATATTGATTTGTCTGGCGACCCCATTCTGTTGGAGCATCTCGTATTTCTAAGAGACCCAAATTAGTAAGTCGTTCAATAATCCCATTCTTATCGTATATTTTTCTAGAAGACAGTCCTGTGGCTGATGAGATCTGGTGCTTGTTTCTCCAACCACCATCTCCTGAGATTCTAAGTTCTTCCCCCTCATCTACTATGGAAAGGTCGTCTTCCTGCAAGCTAGTCACAAGCAGATTGAGTATTGTATATTCATCAGCTAATAGAAAATTGGAAAGTAGGGTTTTGTATTTCTCAAATTCCCAATCTTTGATTAATAGAAAGAGTTCTTCGAAGTCGACGGGTATCCTTACCAACGAATCAGGATTGCCAGAATGAGTTTTATCTTTTCGAATTATGTAAATGACAAGGATGACTATCACTATAGTAGTAAATGTACTAAGTATCGACAGTATTTGTACGGGATATGAAACCTGTAACTGTATGTGAAATTCATGAAATGTATTGAATGTCATAGTTATCCGTTCACTAGTGCCCTATCGTTAATCAATAGTTGAGCAGGTGTATTCTATCGCACTGAAAACGGAAATATAAATCGACCTAACGAGTCAATTATTATCCGGATTTAGCTAACACTTTTCTTTTTCTTCTGGATAGTTAATTTTGTTAGATTTCGAGGTGTTGACATTTGTTGAAGAAGAATCAGGTCTTTCTTTGCTGTATCATTTTCCTACTATTCTTGAGTGTGCAGATAGTTAATACGGAAAATGGATCAACAAATTCAGAAAGAGTTATTGAAACAGAGGATACCACTAGAGTTCTTTCATACACACCACACGGTCCCATCCTAGTTCAGAGTGATGCAGACTTTGAAACACAGGGTTGGCCAGGTGAAGGTAGTTCAGAGAACCCTTATGTAATTGAAGACTTGGAAATTTATGTTGACCATCTCTGTATCAATATAATCGATACTTCAGTTTACTTCATCATAAGAGATTGCGAATTCATTGCAAGTATTGAAGCAAGTAGTGCAACTGCAGTTAGATTCGAGAATGTCAGTCATGGAACTGTCACGCAATGCAATATGACAGGGAACATTGGTATGTGGCTCTATGAGTCAATGAATTTCAATATATCATCTAATAATTTTCACTCATTTGCTCCAATCCCAAGCTCCTATGGATTGCATGTTGTGGAGTCATTGAACTGCAGTATAAGCAATAATCAATTCAATGGAGATGGGACAGGACTCAAATTCCATATGAGTGATAATTGTTCCATTTTAAATAACGATTTCGATGGTTGTGGTTTTGATTTTTTTGAAGTCCATAATCCTAAAACACCAAGCGGACATGGACTGAATCTAACCAATAATCTCGTGAATGATAAGACATTGTTGATTTCTGAAGGATTTGCAAATGCCAATCTCGATGGATCAAATTATGGTCAGATTTGGTTGTTCGATTGTTACAACGTTTCAATCATAGGAGGTAACTTCAAGGAGGCAACAAAAGGAGTAACCTTCACCAATTGTGAGAATTGTTCAATTGTTGGAAGTACAATCAGCGATTGTGTCATCACTGGTATCTACTTCAAGGAGAGCACTCAATGCAAGATTCTTGATTGCACGGTTGTACGAAATGGAGAGACAAAGCCAGTTGAATTTTGGGCTGGGGGTATTATTATCTATGGATATTCTAATGATTATGTAATTCTAAATTCAAATATCTCATTCAATTATGGCCATGGATTGTACATTTGGGAAATAAACCAGTGTACAGTCAATTCTTCAGTGTTTGAATCGAATGGAGGTAATTCATTCGCTCTAGAGTCATGTTCGAACTGTGAGATTCATAGTAATACATTCATTCATGATGGCTTACTCATCAAAGGAAGTTTAGAACAATCAATTCATTCAATTTCAGACAATACTGTAAATGGGAAATCCCTTGGTTATTTCGTGAATATTTCAGATTCAGCCATTCTCGGCTCAGATTTTGGAGCCATTATTCTTGTGAACTCTTCAATGGTTGATATTTACAACGGATACTATTCGGATACGTTCTACGGTATCCAAATAATTTACTGCATTAATTGTGAGATCAAAAATTTCACAATTTTAGGGAGGGAGGGTTATGGAATCAGAATCAGTTACAGTAATCTCTGTAAGATTAACAGTTGCATCATCAATGGAGAATTCCATTATGGAATATCACTATTCGAATCAAGTGATTGTTCTGTGAAATCCAGTATTGTCCATGGTTGTGTACGTGGGTTAGGTATAGGACTAGAAAATAATACAATAGTTGGTAACACACTTGCTTACAATGATTTAACGAATCTCATTCTGGGAGGAAGCAGTACGAACAACAACATCTATGCAAATCGACTAGGTTGGGCTGACGATTTAGCAATTGATTATGGGACCAACAACAAATTCGATGATGGAATCAGTGCAGGAAATTATTGGTCGGATTATGATGGAGTTGGTAACTATGAAGTAGGAGGGCCAGCAGCGAGTATTGATTATTACGCAGCAGTTCTAACAGCAACTAGTCCAGCCACGATTAGCACTCCAGATAGCATCACATTTGAAGTTGGTAGTGCAGGATATTCTTTCGAATGGATTGTTCAATCTCTATACAGTGCAACATTTGAGATCTTGGAAAATGGGTCCATTACCCAAGAGGGCAACGTATCGACCACACCAATTGTTGTGCAATTGGATGGATTACCAGCAGGAATATACCTCTATGAAATCCGAGTGACTGACCTTCTTGGAGAGGTTACCTCTAGCTGGGTTCTTGTTACCGTCACTGAAGAATCTGCGACAACTACAACATCGACCACAATCACTACTACTGAACCAACATCATCAACCACCACAACCCCAAGCGAGTTCGATCCAACTCTAATCATTTTATTGGGTAGTGGAGCGATTGGTGCAATAGTAATTT
Source organism: Candidatus Thorarchaeota archaeon (assembly GCA_018238205.1). GTDB lineage: Archaea > Asgardarchaeota > Thorarchaeia > Thorarchaeales > Thorarchaeaceae > SMTZ1-45. The sequence continues at coordinate 3,937 of JABCTV010000117.1, read as the reverse complement.
TTGTTCTTCTCATGAAGAGTAAGCAGAAGTGAATAAGTGCGGTAGATATCGATGCAAATGACAAAGATATTGCATCTTAGAAAGAGGTATCACTCCGAAGAGATGATTCTGATGATATTCTAGAAATAATCCATTCTATGATTTGCTCCGGAACGCCTTGACCTGAAAGAATTCGTCTTGCTTCGTTCCCCGCTTCGATTAATCCCCGCTCTAAACCAACTATTAACGCGTTCATTGATTCAGTTGTAACTTTTATTTTATCAAGATAGAGTTGTAACCATCTTCGAAGTTCCTCTCTTGTAAATGTCATATCAAGAATGGACTTTAGTTTTATCAATGGATCAATGTTCAGAGATGCTTGTGCACTTGCAGCTGAATCGAACTTCTGCAAAATATCTAGCATTTCACATTCATCATCATAAATTGTAGTTGTAACATATCTAAAATACATCACAAGAGAGTATCGCTTTAATGCATCAAGAATTGCATTTTCAATATGTGTCAAATCATCAAGTGTGGATGAATCTATGGCACTAATACCATCAGTGGGAACACCAAGAATTTCACTTACTCTTTCAGGTTTCAATGCCTTTGGCAAATCTTGTTTATTCGCCATTGCTATTATTTTCGCATGGGGAACCTCTTCTCTTACAAGACTCACAAGTTTTTTTGAACGTAATACATTCTCCAGTGTGCTATCAGTAACAATAACGACAACCTGTGCATTTGCAATCATCTTTGTCCAGAGTATGCTGAAGCGTGATTGTCCGGCAAGATCCCAGAGTACGATATTCAGATTTAGGAATTTTGGCGGAAGATTATTGGCACTGACACCAAATGCTGAGTCAAGAAGTGTTGTTTCACCTCTAAAAGCATGAAGAAGTGTTGATTTCCCTACCCCAACATAACCAAGAATTGCCACCTTTACTTGATCGCCAACTTTGTCTTCTTCAACCACTTCAATTTCATCTTTCAATTCTCGAGGTTGTCGAAGATTCTGACCAAAACCACGAGTCATCGTGTCCAAAATAAAACCAATCACCTCTCCAGATACCTGAAGTTGTAAAAGAATTTCCTCAGTTTCCTTATATGCGGAATGATTTTTTCCCTTTAGTTCCAGAATCAATGCATCGATGGAGTCTGTGGGTTTACCTACTTGAAGGAACATATTTCGAAGTTTATTCTCAACGAGTTCTGGTACATTGAACTGATTCATTTGTTCTAGCCAATATTTTTGCCATTGGTAAATATTTTGAGGATTAGGTGAACCTTCCCAAGATGGCCATTTCACTTCCCAACGAGGGTATTTTTGGTCGCAGTTATGAATTATTTGTGAGGGTAAATCTGGTGGTAGTTTGAAGGAAGAAAGGAACTGCCGTAATGCTTGTCTGGGAATCAATGCAAGTCCACTTTCAGAGAGATTGAATATCCGAAAGAAGCCCCACCCCCAGATTTCACTACTGAAAGTATTGAGAAAAACGTAGGTTCGCCAATTCATCAGGACAAGGATCTTTGTTGGATAGGATACTAGATGTACAATAGCTTGTGATAGATTCCACAGAAATTCTACGCATAACCGACTTAGTGGAACATTTATTCGCGTTTCATCAGGTTTCTTGATTGTTGAATAGTTGAACAAATGTCTAACTAGATCATCATACTGCTTAGTTGTGTCAACATCGCGACTTGAAAGATTCGATAAGGCCTCACCTTCAGCATACTTGATAACCTCGAAAAACAGACGAAGATAGTGCTCATTTATATGAAAGATGATGAATTTCTCTTTCGTGAGTAGATTTACTAGACTAAGAAATTTGTAGTCTTTCGTTTTTTGAGATGATAATAAAGTAGTAGTTACTTCGTTGCTCCGTACCTTGCTTGAAAGGTAAATATCTAGGAGCCCATCGAGCATATCACCATCATGTCCAATCTCTACAAAATGGTAGGGTTTGGTAACTTCAGTGGCTAGTCCGCTCTCCTGGAGTTGTTTGTCTAGCTCTTTCAGAATCTTCGATATGTCCTCCTCATCATTGAAGATAAGCAAAGGACTATCCCGTTTCCAAATCGTATCAAGTACTTTTTTGATTGTTTCTTCAAAATCTACAAGTTCTTCACTCATGAAAATCATGCTCGTTAACACATTTATTTTGGAAGGAGGCCTAGAATTGGGACTATCCCTCATACCTCTGAACAACTAAGCAACCGGTAGAACGAAGAAAAACAAAAATCCTCCTAATTGAGGAGAAAATCTTCTTTCATCCCGCAGAAAGTAGTCACAGAGATGTGGATAGATTATCACTAAGACTTTACTACTTCCTCGTTATTTTTCTGCATTCGTGGGAGGAACCGACCTGTTCGTTTCATATACTCCTGGTATTCGTCACCGAATGTATCTAGCATCATCTGCTCTTCCTTTCGTGCCACGAATGGAAATGGAATCATGAGCAGAATTGCAAATCCTATAATCAGAAAGTTCGCAGTAAGCAAGGACATCCCAAATGAGAAAGCAATAAACACAGTATACATCGGGTGACGTACTCTTGCGTAAGGTCCATCTATAATCAATGAATGACTTTCTTTGATCTGCAGACAAGGTGAATATTGTCTATCAAGGGTGTGATGAATCCACGCAAGAAGAGGTATATTTGGTAGAACTAGCAAAACCCCAACCCAGCGTACAAATTCGGGATAAGCTGGTATCTGGGACCATACAAACCAAGATAGACTAAGCAGGTACAATATTATCGACCCGAAGTATCCTAGAATGGCAATACTGATGACTGCTTCAGCTTTTCCAAATGCCTTTCTTTCTTCTACATCTGTTTCTGGTTCAGCACGTTTTGGTTTTACAAATCGATAATACACTCTGACTCCCAAGAACATTGCATAGAGAACCACGAGGAGAATTTGGTAAAACACTTCGTCAGCCATTATTATCACGTTAGATAATGAGCCGATTCCGAATAACTCTGTCGATGTCTAGTATTCCAAGCTTTCTTCTTCAGGCGATAACAGCGTAGTTCAAAAGATATTAAGGAAAACAACCTAGCAAACTCTCCCACACCAACTAGGAGGTCTTCGGATGAAAACAAAATCAGATTCCAGTCGATTTAGTGTTATTGCCAATCCAACAGAGGACGACGTGAAAGAATTTCAAAAAGGATTAGAAGTTTATAACATGGAAAAAACTAATGGAGAATTCAATAGCCCTCAACCCTGGCTTAATCTGGTTCTCAAAGACCAAGAAGGCAAAATTGTTGGAGGTCTTTTCACAAGCACTTTATTCTGGAGCCTGTATCTTGAAGTTCTCTGGGTAGATGACAAATATCGTGGACTTGGCTATGGAAGAGACCTCGTTCTGGAAGCACAGAGATTAGCAAAGAAAGATGGATGTATATCTTCACACGTGTATACGTTTTCATGGCAAGCACCTGATTTCTATCAGGCAGTTGGGTACAAACTAATCGCAACCTATGAAGGATACCACGGTGGAATTACTGAATTAATCCTCATGAAACGATTAGACACGATTGACGAGGAGTCACCTCAGAATTTAGACTCCACAAGATTTACTATCTCTAAAGATTCGACAGAGGAATCTCAGGCAATTGTCCGCAAGGGGCTCGGAAGTAATTTCGATCAGCACGTCAGCGATTTGATGAAAAAATATCCTCATACTGGATACAAATTGGTCATAAAGAATGATGATGGGCAAGTGATTGGAGGAATGAATGGGTATACGACCATGGGAACTATGTTTGTAGAAGGACTCTGGGTCGATGAGAGCTATCGTGGTCAAGGATATGGAAAGGATCTACTAATGCATGCAGAAAAACTTGCTAAAGAGAAAGGTTGTATCGCAGGTCAGACAGCTTGTTTTTCATTTCAGGAACTTGCTTTCTAGAAAAAACATGGATTCAACACTTACGGAGTTTCA
>JABCTV010000116.1 GCA_018238205.1 Candidatus Thorarchaeota archaeon | reverse complement strand
TATTATCAAGGTCTTCATGATTCGCTTTGACTGCATCATCCCAACTAGATGCCTTTTCATTCAGTACTGATTCAAGAGGTTCAGATACTTCTCGTATTTTCACTGCAAAGCCTTTGTCTTCTTGAGCCATTTCTTCGCCGCTCATTCTAGCAATACCAGAACCAATGACTACTCCCTCTGAATTGATGATCCAAACCTCATCTTTTACTTCAATTTCAGAGTCACAACCTTGTACACCTGGTAGCATAAGGTTCGCCCCATCTTTCAGGTATTGAAGAACCCCATCATGAATTGATACCCATTTCTGCTTGCTAATCTTCCCAATCCTACGGGCTCCTTCATGAGCCAGAAGGAAAGTGTATCCACGTTTAGGAATATCAAAACGGAGGCGCCCCACTATGTATCCATCCACGATAATCTCGTACATTGCATCTAGTGATGATACTTTGTTCATGACAACTGTCTTTGTTGGAGGAAGTAAGGTTAATCCTACACCTTCTCCAAATTGATCATCTATTGCTTGAATTGCTCTCTGAAGATGACCTTCCATTGCTGGAAAGGGATCACCCGGAGGTGAGAGGTCTACCTTGCGAGATTGTGCACCACAGACACTGCATTCTGTTTGATCTATTCTTGGAACATTGCAGGTATCACACCAGAAGAACCTAATCTTAGTTAGATATGGTGCGTGTCCTCTTCGAAACTTCTTCCTTCCTCTAGCCAGCTGATGCATCTCCTAATAATCTATTGAGGTATGTTTAGTTCCTTCAGTAATTTTGAAGAGGGATTTCCTTCTTTATCCCATCCTCGTAGAGAATAATACTCAGGAAGCATCACATCAATCTGTGCAACTCTGTTCCGAGAAGCTCCTTCTGGAAGTGGTGTTGAAAATCTTGGTGGAAGAGTGTCATCGTTCTTGGTGAATCCCTCACGCATATTGAACATTCTCTCAAGATTCCAGATTCGAGACCCAATTTTGAGTAGTTCTTTTCCATCAATTGATAGTCCTGTGCATGCTGCAACCATGTCTGCATAATCATCGACGGTCCATGCAAAATTCGTGAATCGGCAGACAACCATCGAATCCATTGCTGCAGATAGATTCTGATAGAGAATCACCAAGTCTGCTTTACCATCAGTACTATCTCTATCAACAAGTACTGGCGAACCCATTACTTCAGGACCTATCAAGTATGATCGAAGGTGGCATCCACCCCTATTTGATGTAACATAACCAAGAGCGTGTCCCTGGACACCGCGAGGATCATAGGCTGGTATCTCTAAACCCTTGACTTGCATGGCCAGTTCCGGAGCCCCATATTGTTTGGCAAATATCTTGGAGCCTTTACCCAACTCAGCTCCAAGACCACGAGCGTGAGCGATATCCTCAATCATTTCAAGGATTCCAGTAGTATCACCAAACTTGAGTGAGTGTTCAAATTTACCTCTCTGAACTAGCTCCATGACACAACCTATTGTACTACCCACAGATATTGTGTCTATACCAAGAAGATTGCACTTGTCATTTGCAATAGCAATCCATTCTAAATCACTTATGCCACACTGAGGACCAAGTGACCAGATAGATTCGAATTCTGGGCCTCCCACATCTTTACCTCTAGCACGACTCATGCGCCCACAGCCAATTGGACATCCGTAACAATTGTAATTCTTTCGAGCTAGACGTTCTAGAAGCTTTTCTCCTGAAACACCATCTGCATCATTGAATGTTCCTTCTTGGAAATTGTGCGTCGGAAGCATGCCAAGCTCGTTAACTACATTAAGAAGAACTGGGGTTCCATAGACTGGTAATGCTTTGCTTGTTACTCCGTTCTTCTTGATGAGAAGGCGAGATCTCTTAACAGATGTGCTAAGCTTCTCTGGATTTTCTACACCAACTTTCTTTGTTCCTCTGGCAACTATGGCTTTCAATTTCTTGGAACCCATTACTGCTCCTACGCCTCCACGTCCTGCAGCTCTGTGTTTGTCAGTCATAATTGCTGCGAGATTAATCATATTCTCACCAGCAGGACCAATACAGGCAACCTGAGCTTTTTCATCAGTCGCCTTAATCAGCTCGTCTGTTGTGACATCCGTATCCTTTCCCCAGACCTTGGAAGCATCACGTATTTCCACTTGGTCATCATTAATCCACAAATAAACAGGTGATTCGGAGGCACCAGTAACAATAACCGCTGCAATACCAGCACGACGCAGTTGAGCTCCGAAATAGCCTCCTGCATGAGAATCGAACACAGTACCAGTTGCAGGGGATTTTGTGATTACAACAAAACGTCCAGCAGTGGGAACAGATGTTGCTGTAGAAGGACCAATAGCGAAGATTATCCAATTATCAGGTGATAATGGATCGATTCCTGGAGCAAGGTTGTCGTATAGTAATTTAACACCAAGTCCTCGACCTCCTAGGTAGTTTCTAGTGAGCTCCTCAGGAATTGGTTTTCGGGTTATTGTCCTATCGCTCAATGAAACATAGAGTAAATCAGCATCAGAATATAGTTGAGAAGTATCAGACATTCATTATTCCTCCTAATCAGTGAATACATTGTGCTCCTTATCTGGACAGGTCAGGCACCGTTGTTTGTACCAAAGATACACTTCCTTGGGTTGTTTTGCAATGTTTGCCATTCGACTTGGGCATGTCCAACATGGCTTATCAGGTTGCATCCAAGAATCACTATATTGAGCCCATCGATAGTCCTCAATTATTCCAATTCCACCACTAGTTCCAATTCTATTGGCTCCAGCGTCAATAATTCGTATCGCTTCCTTGAATGTACGTATTCCTCCAGCAGCCTTTACACCCATTGACTTTCCTACGGTTTCACGCATAATTTTGACATCATGAGGTGTAGCTCCCATTGGACCAAATCCTGTCGAGGTCTTGACAAAATCAGCCCCTGCTTCTTTACAGATAAGACAAGCTTTCACCATCTGCTCATCTATCAAGAGGCCAGTTTCTAGAATGACCTTCACGTGTGCATCACCCGAGGCTGCAACTACTGCTTCAACATCTCTTTTCACGAGATCGAAGTTTTCATCACGGAGTGCTCCGACATTCATTACCATGTCTACCTCATGAGCACCTAATGCTACAACCGTACGGGTTTCCATTGCTTTCACCTCTGGCAGGGTTGCCCCAAGTGGGAATCCGACAACGCAGCATACCTTAACTGAACTATCTTTGAGTAGCTCAACAGCATATTCCACATGTACTGCATTAATACAGACTGCTGCAAAATTGTAAGTCATTGCCTCTTCACAAAGTTGTTTGACTTTGTTTCTGGTTGTTTCAGGTTTGAGTACAGTGTGATCAATAGTCTGTGCTAGTTCTTCCACCGTGATGACCATAGACGTACCTCCAGATGAGGAGAAACGTCAATTAGCAGAATAAACCCTTCGAAACAGCTCACGGCCCCTTCTAGCGGGCACCAAGATAGGATTTGATATCATCAAGGACCTCTTTCTGAAGTCTAATGACATCATGAACTTCAATCTCTTCGGCATCTTTCACTACCGAATTAAGCTGTACAACGGTACCTACAGCATCAACCTTTGAGAAATCAACTGGAAATTCAACTTCAGCGCCTTTCACGATGAGTTCTGAGCGAGTTGGATGAAGTGCGATTCTTATACTTCTGACAATACCAATCCTTCGCGCTCTGTTGTCAAGAACTTCTTTTCCAATCAGTCTACCAGGCATACTTAGCTCGTAAAGTTCAGCTTCGATACTTGCCTTTGGTTCCTTAGTAGTTGCAGTCATCTCATCTAGGCTCCTTGTACATTATGATGTAATTGTAGGAGGCTTTTTACAGTGAGTATTATCTAACATATGCAAGTTTCTTAGATTTGTGAGGCGCAGCTGTGTCAATAACTGAGAAGTATACCGAGATGCCACTGATAAAGAAGAGTTCAGTGGACTACAGGTCTTATCAGGTGAATCTAGCAGACATAGCAGCACGTCAAAGTACAATGATCGTATTGAGTACGGGTCTCGGAAAAACCGTAATAGCTGCACTAGTTACTGCAAAACGTTTGTTTGATATTCCGGATTCCAAAGTACTATTCCTAGCCCCTTCACGACCCCTAGTTGACCAACAAGCTCGGTACCTGAAACGTGTTTTGGATTTGGATGAGAATCTTGTTGTGTGTCTTACAGGCCAGGACTCACCAGAGAGTAGAAAGACTTCGTGGTGCGATGCTCGCGTCATTATTATGACTCCGCAGGCACTCCAAAATGATCTGATTCAAAGTAGTTATGACCTATCGGAGGTTTCATTGATTGTTTTTGATGAGGCTCATAGAGGTGTTGGTAATTATGCCTACACCTTCGTTGCAGAACTTTATGAGCGTCAAGGAAAAAATGTACGCTCCTTGGGTCTAACAGCATCACCAGGTCATCAAGCTGAACATATCAAGACAGTTTGTGAAAATCTCAGGCTTTCACATGTAGAAGTCAGAAATGAGTCAAGTAAAGATGTGAAAGAGTATATTGTATCTGTAGACTCAGAAGTACACTATATCAGATTGACATCTGAAATTGAAGTGCTTAGGGATATCTTGTATTCCATCATGAATGACTATAGAGAACCAGTTGTAGAACACGGATTCAAGCTCCCAGAAGGTAGACGACTCACGCGAAATGAGATTCTTCGCACACAGAGCGCAGTAAGAAAAGAGATAGGTACCTACACCAAACCGCCAAGAGGCCTATTCTTAGTCATTAGGAATCTTACTGCTCTGATGCGCACTGTCCATCTTTTGGAATTCGTTGGTACACAAGGACTAATGCCAACTCAAAGGTATATCCAAGGAATCTATGAAGAGATACGAAATAAGAAGACATCAAAGGGTGTGCAAAATCTTGTTTCTAAATCGGAGTTTCAACAGTTTGAGGCATTACTTAATGCATTGATATCAAAGGGACACAGACACCCAAAAGCAGATTCACTTCTTGAGATAGTAAGCGACCAATTATCGGTAAACCAGGATTCACGTATTTTGATTTTCACAAGATTTCGTGACACTGCGGTTGAGATCACTGAAACTCTAGAGCAACTTGATGACGCACGAGTCAGTCGATTCGTTGGTCAAAGCTCACGAGGATCTGACAAGGGCTTTAGTCAGAAGAAACAAGTCGAAGTTCTAGAAGGATTCAGAAATAATGAGTTCAACATCCTAGTAGCTACACAAGTTGGAGAAGAAGGATTAGATATTCCCGAGTGTAATTTAGTCATATTCTATGACTGTGTTCCTTCAGTTGTCCCCTATATTCAACGAAAGGGACGGACAGGTCGTCGTGCACCTGGAAGAGTAGTAATTTTTGTTGCAAAAGGAACTCACGATGAGTTCTATCACTGGAGTGTGATGAGTAAATTGAAGAAGATGCCAAAAGCTCTCGAAGAGGTAGAAGATATAGAAAAGGAGAAGCAAACAAGTCTTGATGAGTTTGTTAGCGAGGACCCTCAAGATATCTCTGAATCTCTAACAAGAATTGCACCTCAAAAGGAAGACGACAAGATTAAGCTCATTGTCGATTCGCGGGAACTACCAACAGCAGTTGCCCGTGAGTTGGCTCGCTTAGACGTACAAATATCAGGAGAGAGCCTAAAGATTGGAGATTACGTTGCCTCAGAAGATGTAGCTATAGAGCGAAAAGAGTCAATGGACTTTATCCAATCTCTGATAGATGGGCGTCTCTTTGTTCAACTTAGCGCCCTCCGGTCTGCCTATCGTAGACCAGTCCTGATTATCGAGGGAGAACAAATCATTGGATTGCGAGCTGTGAATCCAGCTTCGATTTATGGTGCACTAGCATCAATAGCAATCAGAATACAGGTTCCAATTATCTGGACAAGAAATGCAGAAGAAACAGCCAATGTATTGTACCGTATAGCGCATCTTGAACAAGTAACGTCAAAGAAACCACTTCGTACTCGTTCAGGAGAGAGCAAAGGAACTGATGCAGAGGCTCTAGAATATATTCTCTCAGGATTCCCTGGAGTAGACACAGTTACTTCCCGAGCATTACTTACAGAATTTGGTACTCTTGAGAAGATATTCTCTTCTGAGAAAGAAAATCTACAGCGTGTGAAAGGTGTAGGTCCAAAAATTGCTGGAAGAATAAGGCGCCTTCTTGAGAGCAAATATCGAGATCACAAAGAAGAATCAAAGTGAAAGACTGTTATCAGTATACCCTGGGATTCTTTCCCTCGCCCCGTTTGTAGGCTTCTCGGAGGGCATCAGTTATGTTGCGACTGAGTTTCCAATAATCTTTGTAGTCCTTTTCGCTAAGACGAACTAAACCGAGTATTCTTCGAAATACAACGTAGAGCTTGGGGTCAATCTCACAAACATCACGAAGATTTTCCTTAGCAAACTCAATGCCTCTCATGTGCAATTTGTCACGTTTTGCAAAGTTTTCTGTAATCTCTTGGACTTCTTTTTCATCCGTAAAAGAAAGACCAAGTTGGCGCATTGTAGAAACAATATCAAGGGTCTTGTCAAGATCATATCCATTCCGGTCTGGTAGACCATCCATGGCACCAGTAGTTATGAAAACATTTTCAGCTGTGGCACGCCATAGCTTCTGCATGATGTGACTGTCACCATTAGTACCAGCAGGTTCATACCCATCCTGGGTAACTAAACCACATTTCTCAAGCTCTTTAATATGATATCGTACTGTCTGAGGTTTGACTTCTTTCTTAGGGTCTTTCTCAGATAGGAATTCCACCAATTCCAAAGTAGACATACGTCGAGCCCTCAGTGCATGAAGTATCTGTCTTCGATTATTATCACTGAGTGCTTTGTAGGCATCAATAGCTTGAGTGCCTGTAAGAATCTTGAGAGTATCCAATGGATTTGAACTTTCCATAGATTGTTGCCTCATTTCTTGAATTTCAATTTCGAGAAACTAGAATTTTGTGACTCCACGACAGCTAATAGCCCGTAAGGCTACTAGTGTCGATTCGTCAAATTACGTTCCAAGTACCAGAAATTAAGCTGGTACGTAGATCCATTGTCGCATGTCCTGTAGACAGGGTACACGCTTGATCAAACTCTTCTTCAGGAGTTTTCTTAGTGCATAACGGACTGTCCTTGGTGCAAAAGATACTTTGTCAAGCAGCTGCTTTGGAGTTACTCCATCTTGGCCGCTACTTCTGAGAATGTCCAGGACAATCATCTGGCTCTTTGTAAGCTTCATGCTCTTGAGCTCTTCCTGAAGTTCGATGTCGCTCATCATTTTATTATTACCTTCCCTTTTAATTGGGTTTTCTTGACCAGGCGCTTCTTTACAGAAATTGCCTAAATCAAACAATCATTTATGTTACAAAGTTACTTATTAATCTATCGCAGTTTATGGGCATGATGTCGCAGTCAATGACTGCGGTAAATAACTGTGTTATAATACAATTTTATAGGCAGATTTGCCATTGTGAGTGCATTCTTTGTATCTACAAAGGCTTTACTAACCTAAATCTTACATTTTGGTGAGTGAACCTCAACTGTAAGAAATTTCTATGTTCCACCCTTCTCCTGCCAGTGTCACCACTTCTTCGTAATTCTAATGAATTACAAAAATCAGCAAGAGCTTTGTCGACCTTCATCGGGATGGGATCCCTCCTGAAGACCTGGCTTCCTTCTCCTGTCCTGATGTTGGTACATCACTTCCAACCACAGAGAGAGTTTCCACAGTTCTTACCACGGCGGGGTCATTATCACTCCTACCAGTTCCATCACTGAAACTAACAAGGTCCGACTGGACAAAGTGAACAGCCGCGGACTCCCCAGAATCTGATGTTGATTCTTTCTTGGAGAGTAAGGACTTCCCTTTTGACAATCTCTTCGAGATTCTCCGTTGGGCTTTCGGACGCGCACGTCGGTTAGTTGTTCCTCGAACAACCGCCCTAGTCCACAAACCTAGTCCTCTCACAGAGTGCAGTGACTTTGTGAGCGTAAGCATGCGTGCAGCAATATTGGCACTACCATTTAGATCGGCATTGATACTGTAACCACAGGAGGGACAGTGGAAATAGTTCTGCTTGGGTCTCTTCCCCTTGCTTCCGCACTTCCAACACATGATGGAGGTCCATCCTTCAGGAACAGCCCGAAATCGAGGGTCTTTTCCACTGACCTTCCAACCTTGCTGAGCAAGTCCATGTTTAAGACTGTCAGTTATTCGAGCAAAGGCCCATGAGTGTATCATACCCCTGAACCTTCGTCCACGGTAGTTTCCTTTCCTTGCACGCATTCGTATATTTTTCAGGCGACCAATGGCTACATAGAGTGTGAATTTCTTGGATAGTTCGGAGATATAATCAAGAAGCTGACGCACAAGGACTCTGTCGTACTCCCTAGCGACATTCTCTCGCTTGGAACGCATTTGACGGAGTCGTTCAGTAACTCTATCATATGATAGTCCTTGGTTTCTCCGGGTGTGCATCTCTCTTTGTAAATCTGCAACAAGTCTATCGAATTTCTTGATGACATCGACTTTCTCCCTCTGGACAAAGTATCGGGTTCCTCTTGTCTTCTCAGGGGTGAGAATGGTAGCACAGGCTGCCTTCTCAATTCCTAGGTCAACTCCAAGTATGGCAACAGGAAGATTTTCCTCTGGAGAATTATCAATAGGAATTCTAACAGCAATGGTCACCCACCATTTCCTCTTCCTGTCAGTGAAGAGCTGCACCGCTTTCACTTCACCCCTTCTGATTTGATTCAGATGATATGGGGATATCTTGAGAGGAATACTCAATCGATCATGACGGGATCTCTTCTCCTGCACTGAGTCAAGGGAATCCCTGATATCCAACCACCATCGAGAAACAGAGGTCCTCTTCTCAATCAACTTGAATCTTCGAGAGAATACCCATCTAGGTATCCTCCTAGAACTATTGATTGATGTGGGACGGGAGGGGCTCCTTCCTTTCTTCACTCTGAGAGCTAGATAACTTTCATAGAGTGCGACAGCAGTCTGTCTGCACTCCTGAAGTTCATTAGTAGAGATTCTTGGAAATCGGTCTTTGATATCATGAAGAACAGTAGCTCTCTGACCGTAACCGGCTTTGACCTTAATTGCGGTCAAAGTGAGTTTGTCTAGTTTTCCATCATGAATTTTATTTTTCCTTCGACCGTTTTATTTTTTTCAATTAAAGTTTTTAAAAGCGTTGATTTTCCGGCGCCGTTAGATCCGATTATCCCGATTTTGTCATTTTTTTCAATTTCCCATAAACCGTCAAGAAGCGCCAGTGGCAAATTTTTTTCTCCGATAATCAAATTTTCAATCTCTAAAACTTTCTGAGGCAGATTTTCAGAAGCGTCAAATTTAATTTTAATTTTTTTTCTATTGTCTTCCGTCTTTTCCACTTTTTCAATTTTATCAATCATTTTTATTCTGCTCTGGACAGCTTTTGCTTTTGTCGCTTTAT
>JABCTV010000115.1 GCA_018238205.1 Candidatus Thorarchaeota archaeon | reverse complement strand
CAGCTACTGAATCTGGAATGTCCTTTGGGGCCTCTGCACAACCAGCTACATACACACCAGGAATGTTCGTGTCAACAGGATTGCTCGCTGGATGCTCGATTGATATGAAACCATCAGACCCAACATTCAGACCTACTTTCCCAGCTAATTCTTTCAGGTTTCTTGGTGGAAGAATACCAGGACATAACACAACTAGCTCATGCCTTTGTTTGAGAAATTCGCTGGTTTCAGTATTCTCTGCTGAAATAATGACATCACCAGTTTTAGAATCCTCATTGATCTCTGCAACCCTTCCACGAATGAACTTGATACCGAAGCGGGATTTAGACATTTGATAAAATTCTTCAAAACCCTTCCCATACGCTCGGATGTCAGCATAATACACTGTCACATCTTTCACATTGTCATGCTGGAGTTCTTTGGCCATAACCGCATTTTTCACACCGTACATGCAGCATATACGACTACAATACGGAACTCCTTCCTTTACATCGCGAGCTCCCACGCACTGAACGAAGCCTATTGATTCTGGAATCCTCCCATCACTTAACCTCATGAGATTGCCGCCAGTGGGTCCACTTGCATTGATGAGTCGCTCGTATTCAAGTGCGTTAATGACGTTCTTGAATCGACCATAACCAAGTCGACGATACTTTGATACATCAAAGAGCTCGTATCCTGTTGCAATTATTATTGCACCAACTGGGATTTCAATCTCCTCATCTTCCATTGTGAGATCTATCGCATCTCTATCACATGATTTGACACAGAGCTCACATTTGATGCAATTGTCGGTGTCAATAATGTAGACAAGTGGAGTGCTCTGGGGGAATCCAATGTAAATCGCCTTCCTGTATCCAAGGTCCTGATCGAACTCATTCTTGACTTGGATGGGACAATGAGGAACGCAATCTCCACACCCGGAGCATTTATCCTCGAGGACCATTTTTGCTTTCTTGAGGACCTTCACTCGAAAGTTTCCTGCTTCACCAGTAATCTCAGTAACTTCACTATATGTCAAAAGTTTGATGTTAGGATGCCGTGACACTTCGCTCAACCGGGGTGTCAGGATACAAGCACTGCAGTCAAGTGTTGGAAATGTCTTATCGAGCATTGCCATAACACCTCCGATAGATGGAGTCTTCTCGACAAGAACCACTTGGTAATTCTGATCTGCAATATCAAGTGCTGCTTGCATTCCAGCAACACCACCACCGATAACTAAGGCTGTTTCTGTGGGATTCATTGTACTGAAGTCGGTCTTATCACCTGCAACAGTCACTTTGCAACACCTCCACCATTAATGGGACTCGGTCCTATCTCTCGAAGTTTCTCAGTCATCTCAATAATTCCATCAGCCCACTGTTGTCCCTCTGAGGCACTAGCCCAGAGTAGTTTAAGTCTGTCAGGATGAAGGCCCATAACTTTCATTGCTTTCTGAAGCGCTTCAAAACGAACTTGGGTTCGATGATTACCCGTTGAATAGTGGCAATCTCCAATGTGACAGCCGGTGACCATTACACCATCAGCCCCATTCTTGAATGATTCAATCACCATCACAGGGTCGACTCGCCCGGAACACATTAACCGAATAACCTTTGCATTAGGAGGATGCTGAATGCGGGATATTCCTGCGAGATCAGCACTCCCATATGAGCACCAGTTACATGTGAAAGCAACAATGCTGGGTTCGAATTTTCCTTTCTTCATTGAACCAACTCTCCTTTGGCAGCAGCTAATATCTGCGGCATGATCTGTTGTCTTCGATAGTGTCGCATGTCGATGGCCATATTTGGACAACCTCCAGCGCAAGTTCCACAACCCTGACAGAGTTCGAACATAACTCTACGTTCGTCACCTGTACCAGTGATAGCACCATATGGACACATGTCGCTACATAGATCACAGTCGAAACATAGGTCAGTGTCAATCTCCGCATAGATTGGCTCAACGAAGAATTTACCTGGAGCCATCAAAGCCTGAGCACCTGCAGCAGCACCCTTACCATAAGCAACAGCCTTGGGTATGTCCATTGGTCCCAGAGCAGTTCCTGCAAGAAATACTCCATCTTGGAATGAGTCAACTGGACGTAGTTTAGGATGGGCTTCCATAAAGTAACCATACTCACCTGTCGAGAGTTTCAGTTTCCGAGCTAGTTCTGGAGTGTCATCATTAGGTACAAGCGCAGTTGCTAAAACAACAAGGTCGCTAGTTGTTTCTAGTCGCTCTCCTGTATAGAGGTCTTCAGCAAAGACAATCAATGATTTAGTGTCTGGAACCTCCTCAATTTCTGAAGGACGACCTTTTACAACCAATACACCCATTGAACGAGCTCTATTATAGAGACCTTCGTATCCAAGACCGTGAGTCCTGATATCCATTGCATAGATTGTAATCTCGATTTCAGGATACTTCTCCTTGAGTTGTATTGCTTGCTTTAGAGAGTTCGCACAACCAATGTAACAACAATAATCCTGGTCTATTCTTTTATCACGTGAGCCAACACATTGGACAAATGCTACGCGCTTAGGTATCGTATGATCAGAGGGGCGTTTTGGTTTTCCTTGTGTTGGACCTGCAGCATTGGTTAATCGTTCAAGTTGAGCATTCGTAATAACATTCTCAAATGTTCCATATCCAAATTCTCGCGTTTCAAGCGGGTCGAATGTCTTGAATCCTGTTGCGACAATGATAGTTCCTACATCTAGTTCAACTATCTCATCCTGTAGAGAAAGATCAATTGCATCGAGCTTACACGCTTCAATACACTTCTCACATTCACAACATACTCCACAACTCAGACATCGGTCTGCCTCTGCAACTGCACCAGCCTCCTTGAAACCAAGCTCAACCTCATCAAAGGTTGTCTTTCGCTTACTCATACTCAAAGTTCGCATTGCGGGAGCATAACGTATTTTGATTGATCCCTCTACTTCGATGTCTTCAATAGGAATCAGAATCTCTTCTCTTCCTTCGACGAGATCAACTCTTCTCAGAAAACGGTCAATAGATTTAGCTGCTTCTTTCCCGGTAGCCACAGCCTCTATCACTGTAGCTCCACCGCTGACTACATCGCCTCCACCGAATACTCCCTTGATATTTGTCGCAAGAGTTACGGAATCAACTTCAAGAGTGCCCCACTGTGTGGGTTCAAGTTTTGATAGTAAGGCATCAGATGTGACCTGTTGACCGACAGCCATTATCACAGTATCAACAGACATCTTGTATTCTGAGTCAGGTATTGGAACTGGTCTTTTTCTACCAGAATCATCAGGAGCACCAAGACGCATTCGTACACATTTCATACCTGAAACAAGTTTTTCTTTCACGTCAATCTTAACGGGAGTAGTAAGGAACTCTATCTTAATCCCCTCAAGCTCAGCCTCATCAACCTCGCTTGGGATGGCAGGCATTTCTTCACGAGACCTTCGATAAACAATTGCAACTTTCTTTGCTCCCAAACGTTTTGCAGTTCGAGCGGCATCAATTGCAGCATTCCCTCCTCCAATCACAGCTACATTTGACCCAAGGGTTACAGTCTTTCCACTGTTGACCTTATCGAGAAATGAGAGGGCATGATAAACACCCTTGGCTTTTTCACCTTTGATATTCATAAGTCGACTACCAGGAGCACCTGTTGCAACGTAGAAGGCCTTGAAACCTTGAGCTTTCAATTCAGCAATCGATTCAACTTTAGTTCCTGTTTGGATTGTGACTCCCAGCTGCTTGAGAATTCCAATTTCATCACTAAGAACGTCCCGTGGGAGTCGATACTCAGGAATACCCCATCGTAGGAGACCTCCAGCTTCTTTCCTAGCCTCGAACACAGTTACGGAATATCCTTCATGAGCAAGGTCGTAAGCACAGGCAATACCAGATGGTCCACCCCCTACAACTGCCACAGGCTTCTTCGCCTTCTTCTTGTCAGGCACGATTGCATCTACTTTGACTTCACCATTCTCTCGTTCGTAGTCAGCCAAGAATCTGTGCAGATTTTTGATACTGACAGCCTCGTCGTATTTCCCACGCTCGCACTCAAGTTGACACGGATTTGTACAAACCCGACCTAATGAACCAGCAAAGGGTGAGTTCTTGCGGTATATCTCAAGAGCCTCATCAAACCGCTCTTCTTTGAGTAATGTCACAAAGGCTTGAACATTCACATGCGCAGGACAGGCAATTTTACAGGGTGAAGTTCCTCTCTTGTCAATCGTGAATTTATTAGGAACTGCTTGCGGAAATGGTCTGTACACCGCCTTCCTAGTAGCAATGTCAAACTCATACTCATTGGAAACACTTACAGGACAAACTGGTTCACAGTCTCCACAGCCATTGCATTTCTCAGTATCAATAAACCGTGACTTCTTTCTGACCTTCAAATGGAAGTTGCCGACATACCCTTCCACTGAATCAAGCTCACTATACGTCATGAGATTGATTTTTGGATGCTGTCCAACCTTAGACATGATTGGACCTAGAATACATATAGCACAGTCATTCTGTGGAAAGACCTTGTCTAGTAACGCCATTTGACCTCCGATTGTTGGACGAGCCTCAATCAGATGGGTTTCAAATCCTGCATCAGCTAGATCAAGAGCTGCACTTATACCGGCAACTCCACCTCCAATCACAGCTGCACTCTGAATGACATCAACAGCTTTCCTCTCAAGTGGCTCAAGATATTTTGCACGTTCAACAGCCATACCCACAAGAGCTTGTGCCTTCAGTGTAGCAAATTCATGATTATCCATGTGAACCCAACTGACATGTTCCCTGATATTGACCTGGTCGTACAAGTACCTGTTCAGCCCAGCTTCTTCAACGCACGCACGAAAGACTGGTTCATGAGTTCGAGGTGTACAAGATGCTACAATCACTCGATTGAGATTCAATTCTTTGATCTTCTGTTTGATATTCTCTTGTCCATCATCAGAACATGCAAACAATAAGTGATCCGAGTGCGCAACTCCAGGTAGCGCACTTGCATACTTTGCGACACTCTCACAATCAACTGTTCCAGCGATATTCAGACCACAATTACAAACAAACACTCCTATACGTAAATCTGATTCAGTCATCAGCGACCACCACCCATAATCTTGGCAACCAATTTGTCAGTTTTCATAGTGTGCATATCCAATCCAAGTTCTTCAGGTGAATAACCAAAACCTAATGCAATGAGTTGTGGAAAATGAACGACAGGGAGCTCAAGTTCATCCATTCCGAATTTTCGTTTGATTCCTCTCTGACCCATATCATGTTGGAGATGACAGAGTGAACAAACGGTTACAATCCCGTCCACACCAGCTTCATTCACGTCAACAAGACGTTGGTGGAGGATACTATCTGCAAGATCATCCTGTACTCCTCGTAGAAGACCCCCACAGCATCTGTGACGACCAGCATATTGAACACTGGTAATACCAAATTGTTCAAGGAGTTCGTCTGCAAAAGTAGGTCTTTCTGAATATTCTATATTCAGAAGCTCGTGGGGCTTAAGCATATGACATCCATATCGAAGACCAATTGTGATGGCACTCAGATCACGCGTGGACTTTCTCTGTAACTCGTCAGCGCCTACTTCTTTGTAGAGAAATTCCACAAGGTGACTGGATTCCACTTTTCCTTCATAATGCAAGCCTGCGCTCTGTAATATATCATCTACTCGCTCACGCATATCAGGGTAGGTTTCTAGTACATGATTCACACGCTTGTACGCGTGGAAACAACCACTGCATGGAGTAATAAGATCAAGTCCCATTTCTTCAGCCTTTGCCAGATTTCTAGCAGCCATCGCGATTGATGTTGTCAGGTCAAGAGACTGCATCCAGAATGGAGCACAGCAAGTTTCATTGGGAATATCTACAGTTTCGATTTCTAAATGCTCTAGGACTTTCCTTGTCGATGCCTCATATCCAAGTAGTGACCTTCGAGTTGGAATAAGACAGCCCCATGCCATTGCCCGCTTCATTTTGCATCATCCTCCTTCTTCTTGTTAGCTTCAATCACTTTGACCAAACCGCCAGCTTTCATTATTTTCCCAAGCTGCTCAACATCAGGATCTTGAATTGGTGGTAGTCCAAGTTTTTCTCGCATTCTATCTACACTTGATGTTCTTGCGGTTACTCGACCATTCTTCATGACCATCTCAGCCATTTTCACGTAACCTGGAGCAGCGTTTCCTTCTCGACTAGCCATGTTTCGTAGAACAGTTACAACATCGGTGAAATTCACCTGCTGTACACATCTTTCTTCACATGTGAAACAAGCTGCACACAACCAAATCGACTCACTCGCTAGTACTTCATCCTTCATACCTAGGAGAACATTACCAAGCACCTTCCTAGGTCGATAATCAATAACTGCACTAACAGGGCACCCACCACTACAAGCTCCACACTTCAGACAATGAAGGAGACCTTCTCCGCCAACCTGATTTGCGATCTCATACTTGAAGGAATTGTCAATTTCGTCATCTCGTACAGGCAAGTCACGTCTATAGGGTTTAGATTTATCCGTCTGTTCCATGTCACTAGCACGCTCCCCTCAAAGTTGAAAGATATTTGAAAATAACAGTGTTCTTCGAAGCGCCATTCCGACACTGTATATCTTCATGCGTTCTCGCTTCATTAATAGATGAAATTTCAACAGCAGAGCACGAATGAAACTTATTCTTCTTCTCCATCTTAGTTCACCTGCTAATGCACCATCGGTTTCTGAACAAGACGGCAAAGTTTCGATGTTTCTAGGAATTCCTTTATTGACCACACTCAAAGATTCATAGACCAAATGAATATCAAATGTTCAGAAACGTTTTTGGAATATATCACAAAATCAATAATCAAAAGACTATATATTTGTGTGGGAAAAATATAGAAATATTTATGATTATTTGTTTGGTTACAATTTGTAACTAAAGAGAAAAATAGAAAGGATGGAGGGAGTGTGACGAGCACACCCGAGCAGGGTTGTCTAACCAGGTCCGTAAGTTTACGACCGAGTCTTCATCCGCCGCCCGTCACTAGCTCCTTCCTGACTATTTCGCGGCCATCATCGTCGACAGTAACAACATGAATATTATTTACATATTCGATAGGCTTTTCACTCCTAAAGCTTGTATCTATTCAACTGAAAACAAAATTACTTAAAGTGAAAAACAGAAGGATGACGTTATGTCCACACTGATTTCAGAGATACAAGAAGCAATCAATAAATCAGTTGAGATGATATCCAAAGAATTATCGATTATGTTCATTCTTCTAATTGGGTCACATGCAAAAAAAGAACAAGGACCTATGAGTGATATCGATATAGCGATATTCATTGATCCAGAAAAACATATTCGAAATAATATAACGAGTTCTCTGAAACTAGGAGTGTATTTGGAAAAGGAGCTCAAGAGAGAGGATATTGATATTGTAGTTCTTAATGACGCTCTCCCCACGATGAAATTCAATTCGATTGATGAAAACATCGTTCTGTTTATGCAAGATAAGGGGGAGTACGAGGACTTCTATGTGAGAACGCTGTCAGAATATTATGATTACAGAGAATTCTTAGAACGTCAATACAAAGATGCAAAGATTTTCCTGAAGGGTGAGTGAGAATGAGTAACGCTGAATTCAAGGACAGAGTACTGCACCTTCAGGAAGCATTGCGGAAATTATCCGAATTGAAAGACCAATCATTAGATTCAGTTCGGGAACAGTATACCATTCGTGATACTATTCTGTATAATTTACAGATAACAATCGAAGCTCTCACAGACATTGGAAATTACATTTTGAGGCGAGAAAAACATCAGATACCAAGAACGAGAGGAGGAGTATTCGAGTTACTCTGCAGATCGGGGATTCTAGAAGGAATTGATGAAGATGAGCTGAAGGCTATGGCACGATTTCGGAACAAATTGGTTCATGGTTATCAAGAACTCGATATCGCGATTGTATACAATATACTCCAGAACCGTTACGACTTTTTCCGGATGATTGCAGTCCAGTTAATAGAGAAATTTGATGAGTTCAATGAGGCATGAAACCTGTTTTTCCTAGATTCATTGAAGATTTGATACTGAAAAGAAAGAGGGATGGAAGGAGTGTGACGAGCACACCCTTGCGGGGGGTTTCACAAATTTCTGAGCTTGCGATTGATTAAAATATTAGTAGCGCATTAAGGAAACGAGGAGGAGATTACGGATTGATTTTCCGAAGATATAGGATTATACTTGCAGCTGTAAGCATATTTCTCACTTTGACGCTTCTTCTTAGTCCAGTTCTGACTCAAGTTGAAATGTCGGAAAATACCAGTGAAATCGGGACAGAGGAGCTAGTTGATAGAGACAGTTTACTAATTCCAAGTCAAACTGAAGAAACCAACATCGAAAATCCAGTGTGGCTTCATACATATGGTCCGAATCAAGCACACAACAGAATCAGAGATACAATTGAGTGCAGTGATGGTGGATTCTGTATGCTGGGGGAACTTAGCAACCCCAACGATGTGGCATACTTGCCAGATGCTATCCTATTGAAAACAGATTCGAATGGAAATCACATTTGGAACCAGACTTATGGAAGAGACGATTTGGTCTACGAATCAGTCAATAATGTTATTGAATGCACAAATGGTGATTTTGTTTTTGTGGGGAAGCAGCATATTTTATCGGGTTCAACACAATTGGGATGGCTGGTTCGCACCAATTCCACGGGTCATCTAAAGTACAACATTACATATCCGAGTTCAACAAGTTTAGTGCGTATAACTGAACTTAGTAACGGAGATCTTTTTGTATCCGGCGCTTATTATGAGAACATCTTTATTATGAGGACAGATGAGAACGGAACAGAAATTTGGAGTTGGACCTTGGCCACTGCACTCGCCGTAGAAGTAACAGACATGATTGAATATAGCTCTGGAATATTCATTATTGGAGGTTATTCCTATGATATTATGCCAGATGTAAATATTCCATTTTTGTTGAAGATTGACCAAGATGGTGTTTTCTCTTGGATCAAACACTACACGGTCCTTGGAGTTGTCTATTGTTTCTCACTACTGAAGTTGGATTCAGGTGGAGTGTTAATGACTGGATCTGCAGATTCACACCTATGGTTCTGTGAAGTTGATGCGGATGGTGTATTCATCCACGAGCTGCGATTCCCCAACGAGCCATCCGGAGTGGATATCATACATCTAGAAGATGGAGGTTATGCGGTCGCTACCAGTTTTTACAGGATAACACTTGTCGATGAGCAATTTGAACCAACAGGAATGATTAGCTACGACCTTGTTGCTGTTAACTCATTTGTGAAAACTGAGAACAATGAGTTTGTAATCGGAGGTGTGTTGAGAATTTCAAACAACTACACTCTAGCTTTGTTAAGAGAACCTTGGCTTCGTTGGAATCATTCTGCAACCGATATCCAAGCGGAATATCTGCAACCGATATCTCGTGACTTCAATGCAACTTGTAGTCAGAATATCGATGCGTGGACAGTAAATGCTACAAGTTTCTTTGACATTGATTCGAATGGAGTTCTTACAAACAATTCAGTACTAGATGTGGGGGTATATCCTATCACTGTAATGGTGAACGACACTCTAGAAAATACT
>JABCTV010000344.1 GCA_018238205.1 Candidatus Thorarchaeota archaeon | reverse complement strand
ACTCCGGATCATCAAATTTGATACTTATCGCCTTGTCAAAATAGTAGATTGCAGTTTCGGGGTCATGCTGTTCATGATAGATATCCCCCATTGTCGCTAGTGCGTAGGGTTGTTCGGAGTCGATGGCTAATGCGTCTGTTAAGATTGCAATTGCATCATCATAGAGTTTTAGTGAAAAGTACACATTTCCAAGTTCCATCATTGCAGGGAGAAACTGTGGATTATGTTGAATGGCCCTCTTCAACCAGGTCACTGAAATTTCAGGTTTTCCAATCGCCTTGAAGTATTTTCCTTTTACAAGGAGGGCTCTTGGTTGATCTGCAATGATATGAAGTACTCTGTCTAGATTCTTATTACATTCTTCATAATCACCCTGTCGTAATTGTGCCTGGGCAAGGTAAACAAGTGCGAGAGCATTTTCTGGGTCTAGTGCAAGTGCGCTTCCAAGACAACTAATTGCATCCTTAGGGTCTCCAACAAGCAAGTATGCCAGACCCATGTTGACCCATGATGAAACCTGTTCACTATTCAGACCTAGAGTCATTTCGTATAGAATGATCGCTCGTCCAAAGTTTGCCTCTCGAAGATGCATATCAGCTAATCTTGAAATCATCGGTGGAACTCGATCATCATATTTGATCGTGTCCAAAACTTTCTGAAAATCTCTCTCGAGGTCTCCTAATTGCCTTCTCTCACGTGTCATGATTGCTACTGGTCGAATCCTCTCAGGCTCAATATCCCCTGTTGGATTCTGCTTGTCGAGTTTGGTAGATATCGACTCTAGCAGCTCGTCAGTGTTCACACAAAGTCCCCTCTAGAAATGTCATTACTAGTCTTATCAAACTTTGTAACTTCCTCTGGGTTGGCTGGAAACTTTGGTTCTTCCTTCTTCCATTATCAGAATATGTATACAAAGACTCCCAGGGAGAGGAGGAAGATTGCCAGATAGTATGTTGGCATTATGAACAGTTGAGCCCGTGATATCTTGTGATGGAACGCGTTAATGGCAATGATTGAATCTGAGATAAGAAAGAAGAGAGCTCCAATCACAGGAATCAATCCCCAGATATTACCCGTTGTGAGCCAAAGGAGTATTGACGTACTGAATGTTGCTGAGATCATGAGGAAATATAGTGTACCTGCCTTTAGGACAAAGTCTGGCACTTCTGGACCTGATGAACGCAGGTATTTGATGAACAAGAATACGAATACACTCAAACCACCCATGCAGACTATAGGTACCACTAGGTTGGTGGTAACTAGTCCCACATTGCTTGTTTGCCACAGAAAGTTCACTGTGAAGAAGATGTGTCCAATCAGAAACATACCTATTCCCGCAATGATGTCCTTCTCCATCCCGATATCTCCCAACATACAGAAGACCAGGGCGATAGATAGTAGAACATAGAATAGTGCTGATGTTGGTCTTGTCAGCACGATATAGATTATAGCAATCAGAGCTGGAACAATCTTGATTGCGGTAACACGAGAAACGACCCCTTGTGGATTTTCTGCGTACTTGTCTTTCAGGAAAGTTCCTACAGCAGCAAAGATCCAAAACAGGACTGCATAAATTTCGAGCCACATGATTTTTCCTTAGTAAATCTCCTACTTAAGGGTCGTTGATTCAAGTTTTCTATGCAACAATCCTGACCGGCTTCAGGTTCACTATCCTGTGCTCACCTTCGATATTGTCGTACTCGACCATACCTACAAGCTCACCCTCTGCACCAGGCTGCAGCTCGAACTTAATCTCCACCACGGAGACCGTGTCTGGTTCAACTGCACCAATCATCTCCGTCTTGATTGTGTCAGTGAGGTCAGGTACTCCCAGCACCACCTGCACATTATGCATCGGTACCTTCGAACCATTCCGCACAACAACTCCGAACACCACCAGTCCACCGCGTATCTTGTACTCCACAGCAATGTCCATGCCCGGTTCCAAGCCCAGACTAGCTGGTTCTGCAGTTGTAATGAATTCATCAACAAAGTACTCCTCCTTGACACGTTTCACACCCACTGCAACAACAAAGAGTCCAACAAGCACGAACGCCAGTG
>JABCTV010000114.1 GCA_018238205.1 Candidatus Thorarchaeota archaeon | reverse complement strand
GCGCCGTTCAATCTTTTACTTGCAGGCAAAACCTGCAGGAGAGGACATAACATGAGAAATATGAAAAATATGCGAAACAGGAAAGAAGGCGTGTCTCCCGTCATCGCCGTCATATTGATGGTGGCGATAACGGTGGTGCTGGCAGCTGTGCTTTACGTGATGGTGAGCGGTATTTTAATAAATGTTGAAACCACACCGCACATAAAGATGACTGCCGATGAAACCTGCTCCACCAGTTACAAGAACGCGTTCTATTGTATTGACACTCCCAGTTTTGATAGCGCAAGGTTTGTATCATAAGTCTTGTTGAAGTCGTGCTAACATGCAAAACATAACTTACAGACGAAGAGGAAGATTGACTCTAACTCAGCAAGTCCTTTACATGAAAGACACCCACAACATTAGTTCGACCTGGAATGACCTGTACTCCTGAAGTGAAGACAATATCTTTGTTCTTGTCAATGAATCCTCGGTCATAAACAACTTGTGTTGATGCCTGAACAAGGTCATCTACATTATCCAAGTGCTGTTCCTGTGTGATTGGGTGCACTCCCCAGAGTAATCGTAATTTTCTAGAGATTTTGTTGCTAGAAGTTACAGCAAAGACAGGAACGGGTGGTCTAAATTTAGATATCCACTTTGCAGTATAACCACTTCTTGTTGCAGTAATCACTCCGTCTATTTTATCCGGGATGAGACTCACTGCATTATAGGTTAGATTTCCAATCACTTCAACAATCATTCTTCTGGGTGATGTGACTGCAAGTGGGTCCACATGAGGAAGTGCTTTTTCTGCACGTCTGATGATTCTCTCCATCATTGCTACGGTGCCTACTGGATCTACACCAACCGCAGTTTCTGCGCTCAACATGACAGCATCAGCACGGTCAAGTACCGCGTGCGCAACATCACTGACTTCAGCTCGGGTTGGCATTATATCATCAGTCATTGATTCTAACATGTGTGTGGCAACTATTGCGGGTTTTGCCCACACATTGGCTTTCTTAATCATGTCACGTTGTAAAATAGGGACTTCTTCAAGTGGCACCTCTATTCCAAGATCGCCCCTAGCAATCATAACGCCATCTGATGCCTTCAGGATTTCATCGTAATTTTTGATTGCGAGAGTATGCTCTATCTTGCTAATGATGTCAGTATCCTCTAATCCCTTTGTGTCCATTGCCCACCTAAGTCTCTTAACATCATCCGCTTCTGTGACAAATGAGAGCGCTACAAAATCTGGTTCAAGTTCTGCAGCAAGATCTAGGTCTCTAAGGTCTTCTTCAGTTGGAACCTTGCAAGAGAGTTTAATGCCTGGAATATTGGCTCCCTTCCTGCTGGAAATGGGACCTCCATGAGTTACTTCTGTAAGCACTTCTGTTCCTTTTACTGACTTGACAATCAGTCTTACAATACCATCATTCAACGCGATGATATTTCCTTTCTTGACATCCTTTGGTAGTTCCTCATGTGAGATTGAGACCCGTTTGTGATCTCCTACGAACTTCTCAGTTGAGAGAATGAATTCTTGACCAGACTCAAGGATTGCTGGCTCTTTCATATCCCCAATTCTTATCTTTGGTCCTTGAAGGTCGAAAAGAATTGGTATCATATCATCTACTGATCGAATAGTGTCAAAAGTGACCTTTCCTGTCTTGTGGTCTTCATGTGAGAGATTGAGTCTTGCAACATCCATTCCTGCCTCAATCATTTTGGCCAGCACTTCTTCAGATTTAGATGCCGGTCCAATTGTACAAACTATCTTAGAGTTAGATGATTCAAAGACCATGAATTATTCCACCTGTCAAGAATTGCTATTACAAGAGCGATAATATCCCTTGCCCTTGTGAATCATATGCTAGTTTCAAACAACGTTCACATGGATTGACATAAAAACCCAGAACATATCAATCTTTTAAGACAGGTAAACATCACTTTACATGCTTGGTGACCGATAATGGTAGACATCACAAAGATTCATGCAATCGAAATTCTTGATTCCCGTGGAAATCCCACGTTAATGACCAAAGTATTACTCTCAGATGGTACTAAAGGTGTAGCAAAGGTTCCTAGCGGTGCCTCTACTGGTATTCATGAGGCTGTAGAGCTCAGGGATGGCGGCAAGAGATACAAGGGCAAAGGTGTTAATCGCGCTATTAAGAATGTCAACACGACCATCAATGAGGGAATGCTATCTGTTGACCCATTATCTCAAAGTGCTGTTGATGAAGCACTGCTGAACCTTGACCCCAGCGAGGGTAAGGGACAACTCGGTGCCAATGCTATATTATCAGTTTCAATGGCTACTACCGTGGCTGCAGCCTCACATCTTCATATGGAACTGTTCGAGTATCTTCGAACAAAGGTAATTGGTAAGCCTGTGAAATACCTCCAACCTCTTCCTATGTCCAATGTCATTAATGGTGGTGCACACGCTGGGAATGATCTTGCAATACAGGAGTTCATGGTTCTACCAGTAGGTGCAAAGAGCTTTCCTGAGGCTCTAAGATGCATTAGTGAGGTCTATCAAACTCTTGGAAAACGCCTGATTAGTAAATATGGAAGAATGGGCAAGCATGTTGGAGATGAGGGCGGTTTCTGTGGATTTGGTCTAAAATCCTCATCAGATGCTTTTGATGCAATTGTGGGTGCTATTGAAGAGGCAGGTTATCGTCCTAAGAAGGATGTTTCACTAGGAATTGATGCAGCAGCTAGCGGGTTCTATGAAAATGGGAAATATGCAATTGATGGGAAGCAACTAGATGCATCGGAACTCCTGGACTTGTATGTTGACCTTGAGAAGACTTATCCTCTATCATCCGTCGAAGACCCGTTTGAAGAGGAAGCCTTCAGTGAATTCACAGCATATGTTAGAAAGACAAAGATACAAGTGGTTACTGATGACTTGACAGTTTCAAATCCTGAGATTGTGAAGCGTGCTATAGACGAAAAGGCTGGTAATGCACTCTTACTGAAGGTGAACCAGATTGGCACAGTCACCGAAGCCATCAGTGCTGCTCGAATAGCAAATGAAGCTGGTTGGGGCGTTGTAGTAAGCCATAGAAGTGGTGAAACCGGCGACACATTCATTGCAGATCTTGCAGTTGCTCTCTCCGCTGGACAGATTAAGACGGGCGCTCCTGCTAGAAGTGATAGAGTCGAAAAATACAACAGACTTCTTGAGATTCATGATATTCTAGGTGGCGAGTGTTCTTACCCCGGCAACGAATTCAGAATTGCTTGGAGGAACTATTAGTCAATGAGTGATAAACGGAAAGCAGTCTTTATAGTCATGGATGGTGTTGGAGACCGCCCTATTCCCAAGTTGGGCGGCAAGACTCCACTTCAAGCAGCGAAGACACCAGTTTTTGATCGTCTAGCTAAGGAGGGTCAAAATGCTCTGATGAATGTCATTGGACCTGGGATAACACCTGGGAGCGATACAGCTCATCTCGCATTATTTGGATATAACCCATTAGAGGACTATCCTGGTCGAGGCCCACTTGAAACCCTTGGAACTGGTCTAGAGTCCAAACCCGGAGATGTTGCTTTTCGTACAAACTTTGCGACACTAGATAAAGACATGACTGTGCTCGATAGAAGGGCCGGTCGTGTATTCACCCGTGAAGAACAAGATATCCTTCAGTCCAAGATTAATGGTCTTGAGATTGATGGCGTACAAATTCAATTTCTTGCTACAGTTGAGCATAGAGGGGCCATGATCCTTAGAGGTGAAGGTCTCTTTGCAGAAATCAGTGATGTCGACCCGCATGAGACTGGAGTGAAAATCTGGGAATGCAAACCATTGAAACCTGAGGCTAAGAAAACTGCAGATGTAATCAACAAAATGATGGTGGAGATAAACAAACGCCTCAGAAACCTCGATGTGAATAAGGAACGCGAAAAACGTGGTTTACCAGCAGCTAATGCCATTCTTATTCGTGGGCCTGGTCGGCACAGCGAGATTCAGACATTGAAGGATAAATATGGAATCTCCTCAGCAGTTATTGCTGGCGGTGCGCTCTACATTGGTACTGCAAAATATGTGGGGATGGTTCATGAACCCGTTGAAGGGCAGACTGGAACCATCGATACGAATTTCCATAATATTGCTATGAAGACCATTGAGTGTATTGAAGGAGATTATGATTACGTCTTTGTACATATCAAAGCAACAGACAATGCCAGTCATGATCATAATGCAGAAGAGAAAATTCTAGCCATTGAACGTTCTGATGAGATGGTAGGGAAGATTATTGATACGGTTGGAAGCAAGATAGTCATTGCAGTCACTGGAGACCATACAACTCCTGTTTCAATAGGAGATCATTCCTGTGATCCTGTACCAATTGTTTTCTGGTCCGAGTTCATTCGACCTGATAGAGCTGAGAAGTTCTCAGAGATTGATGCTGCTATCGGTGGGCTACATACAATTCGAGGTCTAGACGTCATGCCTCTTCTCCTAGGTTATGCTGGTCATATTGAGAAGTTTGGTGCCTGATTAGCTATAGACTTTGCAGCTAATCATTTAGTGTTCCAGCTTTGCCAATGGCTCTATACTCGAATCCCTTTGCTTTCACATCATCCTCATCAAGAACATTCCGGCCATCAACGAAGACTGGAGTTCGCATCAGTTTCTTGAGTGAATCGAGGTCTAATTTAGTGTACTCTCGGTGCCTTGTAACTAGCACAAGACAGTCTGCATCTTGTACCGCCTGATTAAGGTCCTTCTCCATTTTGTGAGTTCCAAACTCCCACTCATTGACATGAGGGTCATGAATAGTGATTGTAGCACCTTTGGATTCAAGTACACTTACCAATGTTGCTGCTGGTGTGTTTCGAGTATCATCTGAATTCTCTAAATATGCGGCTCCTAACACAGTGACATTTGCATCGTGAATCACAAGTCCTTTAGAATTGAGAGCATCCTCAACGAGTAGTGCCATGTGGATTGGCATATGATTGTTAATCTCTCTTGCAAGTGCAATAAATCTGGGCTCCATCTTCTGTGTACCATATTCATTGAGACCAAATCGCAACAACCATGTGTCCTTTGGTAAACAATGACCGCCAACGCCGGCTCCGGGGATGTGGAGATTTCTGCTGGGTAGTTCATTAATGAGATCTATGATTTCGTACACGTTCACTCCCAAGCTTTCACAAACTAGTGCCATTTCATTTACAAAGGCGATATTTACATCTCGATATGAATTCTCGATGGTCTTTGAAATTTCTGCTGTAAGAACATCTGTAGTGTGGACATTGGCTTTCACAATCTTCGAATAGATCTCGACTGCCCGTTCTGCTCCACGAGGAGTGATTCCACCAACAATTCGAGGAAGATTGACAATATTATTGATTAGTTTACCCGGCATTACTCGTTCATACGCAAAGGCAAGGTCAAATTCTTCACCGCCTGTGAAACCCGAGTGTTCTTCAATGATCTTTTGAACCACGTTCTGTGTGGTACCTGGCGCTACTGTAGATTCTACAACTACAAGAGTCCCCTTCTTGATTCTCTGCCCAATCTGTTCACTCACTTGCTTCAATGAATGGTATTGGGGAATGTGATTTTCATCTGTAGGTGTTTGAACATCAATCAAGATAACATCGGAATCTGATAGAACTTCAATATCATCTGTTACCTTAAACGAGCCTTTTGCTACCACTCTTGCAATAAGGTCGTCTAGTCCCGGCTCATCACCCTCAAAGGGTGATTTTCCTGCGTTGAGATAGTCAATTTTCCATCCAGATCTCTTAGATTTCCTTTGAAGACCTGTGACTTGAAATCCATCTACATCTGAAAGTAATGCAGCACATGGAATTCCCACGTAGCCCATGCCTATTACTGTAATTCTTAAGACCATAAGACAGACCGCATCCGAGTTTTGTTGTGATGACGAAGTCGAATTTATTCGCGTAAAAACCTTACCAATGGGTGGAACTTCCTTTCAACCTCTAATCTTTATATACCACACAAAGCAATGCGTCAGATAGTGGAGTGACATAGAGAATGGAGGCTCTGAAGTCTTATCTTGAGAGGGTTAATGCCCTGCTTAGAGTCAATTTTCTATTTGTTATTGCTTTCATCATTGTCTTGTTATCTATTGCACCATGCTACATTCTGGGTCAAGATGTTGTCATCCGGGTTCATGACACATTCGATTCATACTTCATCTGGTATAAAGTATTGACTGATAGCAACATGTTATTCGCAGGTCAACTAGACACTGTGCCAATTATAATGGATGGATTACCTAGACTCGTATATGGTTCTGAATTCAACGTCTTATTGTGGCTTTATGTCATCTTTGATCCATTTACCGCATATGTCTTCAATCTTACAGCCATGCGTGTAGTTGGATTTGTTGGGATGTATCTACTTTTGAAGAATCACTTCCTGAAAGAGGAGAAACATATCATCATAATCCTCGGAGTGGCCATCTGTTTTGCCATTCTCCCCTTGTATCCCCCTGGTGGACTATCAGTATCAAGTCTGCCCCTTGCACTGTATGCATTCCTCAATATTCGGGCCAACAAAGCAACAAAAACCGATTGGCTAATACTAGTTTTAATCCCATTGTATGCATCAATCATTTTTTCATACCTATTCTTTCTCATGATGATGGGACTACTCTGGTTATGGGACGTTCTACGTTATCGTGATTGGGGATTGAAACTCTTTGGTGCAACAGCACTCATGACAGTCGTGTTCATTCTTGTTGAATACAGATTGGTGTTGGGTGTATTCTTTGGAGAAGGGTTTGTATCTCACAGAACTGAGTTTGAACTCACTGGTTCCAGTATACCGGAATCACTAGCGAAAGGACTCAAGAATTTTATCCAAGGACAATATCATGCTCCATCTCTTCATGGATTAATAATTGTCTTTGCTGTTGTTTTCGCAGTAGCGCTCATCCTTCTTTCTCGGATTGATCATGCAAAGATCCCTCTTCTCATTCTTGGTCTGGGCGGAATTGTAGGAATGTTTGGGTTAGTCATTCTATTTGGTTATGATTACACAACACGTGTCATGAATACTGTTTTGTCGTTGATTCTGTTCGGATCATTTTATCCTTTATCCGTGATTTTGACGATTGGATTTATAGGATGCTTGATTCTGTTACTCTTCCTCCTTACAAAACGATATGAAACAATTCGGGTTAGTATTCGTGAAAATTATGATTCACTGAAAATGTTAGCGCTTCTCTTGGGTATGAGTGCACTATTCTCACTGTGGTATGGTCTGTGGTCATCTATTCTTTTAGTACCTTGGAAAGAGGAGTTCTTCATTCTCAGAACAATTCAGCTGTCAAGGATACATTGGTTGCACCCCCTTCTTTGGTATATCTTGTTTGCAGTTTCTCTCAGTGTGATTAATAATACTAAAAGTTTGAATTTCAAAGATATTGAGTTTGGAAAGGTTATTGTTCTAGTCTTGATAATTATTCAACTGGTTGTACTCCTTCCAAATAACTGGGAAATGGCAGCAACACCAGTGGACGCTCATCAGAGAATCACGTATAGAGAGTTTCATGCTGAGGATTTGTTCCAACAGATTGAAGATGACATAGGATTATCACAGGAGTCCTATAGAATCATCAATATTGGCTTTCATCCGACTGTTTCACAGTACAATGGATTCTATACCCTAGACGGTTACTTCAATAACTATCCACTTGAATACAAATATCGATTTAGAAACATTATTGGTTATGAGCTTGCAAAGGATACACAACTTCAAGATTATTTTGATAATTGGGGCAGTCGATGCTACATTATGACAGCTGAACTAGGTTTGGATTTCTTTTGTACGAAAGACAGAGGTTTGGTCATTAACAACTTGGAACTGAATATAACCGCGATGAATGAGATGAATGTATCTTACGTCTTTTCTGCTGTGAACATCACAAACTATGCAGATAGTAACCTTCAATTCAACGGTTTATATCAACACTCAGAATCTGTTTGGGATATCTACCTCTACGAGCTGATCTGAGCTTGGTTCTTTGTAGCGACAATATAATGCTTCAGAGCTAGATTATCCAAGATAGTACCCTTTAAACTACTCTCGAGCAAACTCCAGATACCTCCTTCAAATGGCATAAAATCAATGTCAACTGTGAAGATTGAAAATCCCTCTTGCTCTATGTTCCTCATCAGTTCCCTATGATAGATGTACTTGTGTGGCCCTTCTGGAGCTTTGTATTTTACTTTCTCAGCTAAATATTGAATGGGTGCCCAGAATGGATTTGGATTAGTGACAATAATTGTACCATTTGGTTTCAAGACCCTACTAACTTCACGGAGAACTCCCCTTGGATTCTCTACATGTTCCAACACTTCTGACACAAGTGCAATATCCACCTTGTTTTCTCGTAATGGGATTCTGTGAACATCACTGAGAACCAATAGGTGATTTCCCCTTATTGGTAATAATTTCTCTCTAGCTAGACTCAACATACCCTTTGAGATGTCGATGTCAATGTATGTGCCACCCATTTGTTTGATAGTCTGACCGATATAGCCTGTACCACCTGCAACATCCAGAACCGTCTTCTTATTGAAGTTCACTTGCGAGAGTATTTTCCTCAGTCGTTTTCCTTTGGTTGGGTCATGTGACTCATAATCTCCACTTATTGCATCATAATGGTCTCGGACATATCGCGTTTCAACCATAGAACTTCACATCCCAATCTGGATTTGTCTGGAGTTGTAGATAGTTCCACGAACATTCAATTGTGGAACGGATAGCACATATCATTCTTTTCTTTGTACGAAGTGGAAAATGTGTCATTTGCTTTTTTCCTTTT
Organism: Candidatus Thorarchaeota archaeon; assembly: GCA_018238205.1. GTDB lineage: Archaea > Asgardarchaeota > Thorarchaeia > Thorarchaeales > Thorarchaeaceae > SMTZ1-45. Next base: position 859 of record JABCTV010000114.1, on the reverse strand, counting down.
TCTCTCTAAAGATTGCAATTTTCGATATTGTGAAGGTGAAGATGAATTCCACCAGTGTACTTGCAAGCGCTGCTAGGATATAGAACAGGCCAAACGCCAACTCCAGGAATCTCGCGGTTTCTGAGAAGATTATCATCGCAGCAAAATAGGTTGCAACGAATCCGATGAATTGGCCATAGGTTCTCTTTGTGACACCCTTCTCTTTGAATGTGAATCTCCGATTCAGTATGAAGCTGTTAATGATGCCTAGTGAATATGCAAAGTAATATCCCCAATCTCCTCGTCCGATGGTACTTTCTAGAAACAAAAGTGTTGACAATGTTATCAGTGTGTTACTGATGCCAACTCCTGCAAAAGATATCATCTGGAAGAAACTCTTTGGTAGAAGATTTACACGAAGCTGCACAAGCTCTATTCCCATATTTTTGGCATCTTTCCATAGATTGACCTTTGAGGCTTCTTCATCTCGGTCACTCCATCGAACGGGAAACTCAACTACTTTCAGACCATCCTTTTGTCCCCTGAGGAGAATCTCTGCATCCCAGAACCATCCTCTTGATTTCGCACTATCAAAGACCTTCTGAGTCCTGATACGATTGAAGCCCTTGAAACCGCATTGATGGTCGTGAACTTTTGACCGAAAGAGGAAGCGAGCCATCAGATTATACACTCGACTAAACCAGTTTCGCTTTGAACTTCTAATACATTGCGCCCCTTTCATCAATCTGGACCCAGTAACAATGTCTGCTCCTTTATCAAGCATCTCAATAATCCTAGGGAGATGCTTCAGGTCTGTTGCTAAGTCACTATCCATGTAAATTATGTATGGTGTATCAACTTTCTTGAAAGCTCTCTTCAG
>JABCTV010000113.1 GCA_018238205.1 Candidatus Thorarchaeota archaeon | reverse complement strand
ATCTGGTCGCCGTCAGTTTGCCGGAGACTCTAAACGCCTGCGGAGAGGAAGTAAGACATAGCAAATCTTCTGAGATTTGCAATGCAGCCTCGATGAAACAGGAACCGAACATCATCCCGGACTCGATGTCCAGGAATGTCTAGGTTTCGGGGAACGGAAAAGTAATGAATGGAACTAGTCTATCTTGTAGACTCTCTTGATTCCAGCACCTTCACGCTTCACGTCTGTAACTCGAGTAACCATGAAATCAGAGAGACCATAATCGGATTCCTCGACGTAGCCATGAACTATCACAGGCATACCAACTTTTGGAAGGAATCTGCATTTATCCATAGTACTGGCAGAAACTCGAATTGTGTACGTCTTCTTTGTGGTTTCATCTTGGATTACAAACTCTGTAGTGCCGTACCATCGCTGAGCACTAATCCTAGTAGTGCGGCTTTTTCCAAGCTCTCGGATAACTCCTTTGACAACAGTCATGAATTTTCACAGTCCCAAGGCGGAATCAATTTTCCATAGCGGCCACCACCACCAATCTCATAGCAGGCAGTACCATTTCGGTAATGTTCGACCATTTGTGCTACTCTTTCATTAATCTTTTTTAAATCTTGAATCGGTGATGATGTTAACACTGTGGTTTCCGTACCAAAGCACTCTCTGAATTTCTCATATAACCGAAGCGCAGTCTTAGAGGATGTTGATTTTACTCCTATTGCGGATGCAATGATATCTAGCAAGGGAGCAATACGGAGATAGGGAGGTCGATGTTTGGGGGACTTTGATTCTCCAACCCCGATAGCTGCAGCTCGGTCTCGTACTCCAAGACGGAGAAGCTTCCCATCAGCAGGACATTTGACTTTGCGTTTAGATATATCAACTAGTAGTTTCTGTGCTTCATCATCACTTGCACAGTTTATGTAGATATTCAAATCATCAAAGCTTGGAAAATCAGACCCATCACCAATAATCAACGTCCTCCTACACTTTGAGCAATACGAGAGAAAGTACTTCCCAAGTCGTGGGTCGAGCCCAACGTTCAGTACGGGTTTCCTGCCGTGTTCTCGTTTTAGTGCTAAGCTAACCTCATCATAGGTTGGTTCTTTCATTTCCAATCTAACGAATTCTCTTCCAAGTTTATTTGGATTAGGTGAATGAGCATCGCTTGAGGTGATATACGTGATTCTGTGGAGTTCGGGAATGCGGTCTGCAATTTCAGTATCAGCGGAGAGACCGAGTTCTATGAAGTGGATGTGTGAGGTTTCTTCCCCATAGCAGGATTTGAGACTTGAGTGTCTATTCTCTCGGAAAATAGCTCTGTACGGGGTGAATGCATGAGCAGGCCCAATCATTCCATTCGCATCTCGCACTAGACCTGCGATTTCCTCGCCGCTTAGATTTACTCGGGGCCTTCCACCCCATTGATGATCTAGATTAGGAGAGTTTGGTTTGAGTGATTTTCGAAGAATTTCTACAGCTTCAAAATCAGGAAGAATGACCACATGATGTATAGCCTCAACATCCTCTATCTCGACTGTGGGAATGAATGCTACCGAGTCATGTTCATACACATCACCAGTTCTAGTTAGATTGGTTCGAAGATGTTTCAACCACTGAGGTTGTGTTGCGTCGCCAGTCCCGATGAGGTGAAGACCCTTTGCCTTGGCACCTTGAGCCAATCGGGGGATTGTCATTGATTTGCTAACGCTAATGGAGTGGAGTGAGTGGATATGAAGATCAACATCATACTGGTTCATAGAGTAGCACCTTAGATGTTAACAATGACTTTTGTTACAGATGGTTGTGATGCAAACTCAAATGCCTTGTTTCCATCCTCAAGCTTGAACTCTTTCGTTATGAGTTTCTTTACCTCAATACGGCCCTTGGAAAGCATATTTATTGCTTGATCAAAGGGCCCTCGACTTGCACCATAGAGAGTAAGTTCCCTGGCTACTATTGTTGATGGATTGATTGAGAATTGATGACCGTGGATGCTCTTCATGGCGACAATTCCACCATTTCGTACAACATCAAGAGCCATAGAAATACCATCTGTGTTACCTGTGGCTTCAACTACAATCCTTGGTCCTACACCATGTGTGATTTTCAAGATGTCAGATTTCCAATCATTCTCTATTGTGTCGTATGTGTGTTGAAAACCAAGTTGTTTTGCTAAACCAAGCTGCCATCTGTTTCTTCCAACAATATGAACATCAGCTCCATTAGCATCATAAACCTGTGCAAGCAGAAGCGCAAGTTTTCCACTTCCCAAGATAACAATGGGCTCATCATCATCAGCAGGAGCTTGTTGGTGGGTCTTGATTGATGAAGCTAAAGGCTCTGCGAAAGTAGCATCTGAAGTACTAACCCCATAAGGAAGTGGATGAATTATATCTGCAGGAACACAGACATACTCCGAAAGGCCTCCGTCTCTAGTTATTCCCAAGATTTCTTTGTTAGCACAATTCTGACGGGCACCACTACGACAATACCAGCAACGACCACAAGAGATGTCAATATCACAGGTCACCAATGTTCCAGGTTCGATATCAGGATCGGAACTTTCATGAATTACACCTGCAAACTCATGACCTAATACTAGTGGTAATTCCACCTCGAAATCCCCTTTCCAGATGGCTAAATCGGTTCCACATATACCAACGGAACGAACTTCAATTCGAACATCTCCGGGCATAAGGGGCGGCATAGGCGTATCCGCAAGTTGGAGTCCATCTGCAGTCAATATGAGCGATTGCATTTTACATTCTCCCTCGTCTAGTAATCCCTTGAATCCCATGTCTAGTAAACCCTTCGATACAAAAGAGTATTTACACACAATATGTACTATCTTGAAAATGTAATAATTCAAGAGGAGCAAACTTAACTGGGTGATGTCTATTTTCAACTGATGATACAATGACTGCTCCAATCATGTTCAATAGAAGGCTGAGTAAAAGTGAAATCAACACATGGATTCATTTAGTTGAGAGCCAAACTGATATCGGCTGTTTGAATAGAGAGATGGCTTCAAATTTCCTCAAACTTCAGGAAACATTATCATTTGTTTCATCTGTGCATGACGAGATCATTGGAGGAACTGCAATCTATAGAGATAGAACTCGTTTAGCAATGATACTTGCATCTGTAGCAGTGAAGAAAGAATTCAGAGAAATAAGTGCATATAATATTATCAAATCATCACTTCCATTTTTCAGAACGGTTGCAATTAGAGATATTGAAGCACTGATTCCAGATGATTCGTCAGTGGACCGATTAGCTTTCCCGGGTTCTCTTGAACTGGATCAGTGGACAAGAAGCTCGCTTGAACGGATTGGATTTGAGGAAAATAGTAAACTATTCAGCTACTCTATCGCAATTAAAGGAGAGAATCCACAAAAACAAGTGAAGAATATATGGGACTCTCAGACAGATACTAAGATTGCTAAGAAGCTGATATGGGACTTGAGCAAGACCGCAGGGTTGACGAACTCACACATTTGGACTGCTTTTGATTTTGCTGTTAACCAAGGTACTCTCAGAACAGTTACAATAGAGGATTCAATGAAGCTTGTAACTAGCATCTATTATTCTGGAAAAACAGCAATCATTGGCCTGATAATTTCAGATGATGACTTCACAGAGGATGGAAGGGCACCCAGAATGATTGCGGAAATGGTTAGAAATTCAGATGCAGAAACTTTGATACTACCACTCATTGGAGATGGGCAAAACAACTTGATTGAGGCAGTAGCTGATGAGTTAGGTGGGTCTCTTAAGAGAAGGTCGATGACACTCATGCGTAAGCGTCTGTAAGTAAGTGATAATTGTGAGAAACGCTTTTCTTGACACAGAACTTTGACACCAGAGGTTGTCCCATGTCCACGCTCAATGTGAAAAAAGTTGGAACTGGTTTCCTTCTTGAATACGGTGATGTCAGATTAGCACTGGACACTGGAATAAAGGGAGAAACTACACTACTTTCCCATTCACATGCGGATCACATTGGAGGTCTGAAAAATGCAGGTCATATCATTGCTACATCTGGAACATTTGATACCTTGGAAGCAAGGGGAAATAGTTATTCCAAGAATATAACATTGATTCGAATTGGAGATACATTCGGGCAGATTGGCGTGAACATCACTGCGCTTAACGCGGGTCATGTACTTGGATCGACGATGTTTCATCTTGAATTCAATGATGGACTGACAGTACTATTCACTGGAGATTTCAATAATGTGGATAGCTTTGTTCATACTGCTGCTGAACCAGTAGAAGCTGATGTTTTGATTACTGAAGCAACCTATGGACAACCAGAATGGATTTTTCCTGAACGAAAAAGCGTGTACGATAATATTCTCGATACAGCAACTACGATTATCGATGAGGGGCGAATTCCGTTATTTAGTGCATATTCACTTGGTAAATCTCAAGAAGCAATTGGGCTCCTTCAAAGTGGTGGTTTCAGAATCATCTCAGGAAACATAAGTATAGACAAAGTCTGTAGTGTCTACAACAACCATGGAGTAGATCTTAGACATTACACATTATCGTCCCTCGGGCTTTCAGATATATTGGAATCAGGAGCCGTTGTTGTTAGTGCATCTATTCGACACACTCTGAACAACATCCGTAGAAGCGGAAATAATGAAACTGCAAAGTATTTAGAACAAAAAATGGAGAAGTACAGTCTTTCAGGATGGACTCTTGGAAAATTCCGAGAACGAGGTTTCCCACTAAGCGCACACACTGATTTCAAGGGGTTAATCGAATTTGCAAAAGCTGTAAATCCAAGAGTTGCGTATGTCTTTACTGGGAGCGCTTCTGAATTCTCAGAGCACCTCTCAGCAGAAGGAATTAATGCAGTACCTCTTGAATAGGTGATTCATATGGAAGAATACATGTCGGATATGGTTGAGCCAGTCCATGCAGATTCATTCTTCTCAGTATCACGAACTGGTGAATTCCATGAACGTCTAAACTTTGAATATCTTGACATGTCGGGATACTATCGAAAAGTTATCCGTGATGAAAAACTACTTGCAAAGGAAGTAGAAAAATTAGCAGGCAATATGCAGTTCTTCCTTGACAAGGAGAGAGTTGAGATCAATAGTGAACGAGTCAGATCACGAGTTGATTACTGTGATATATTTCTCAAGGGAGATACTGATGTCGTTTCTGTGATATATCTCATTGATTTTGCTGGAAAGTTTGTGGAAGGTCAGAATGTAATAGAAACTTGGCTTGAAGAAGAACAAGCACCATATGATTTTGAAATCCTTTGGAGATTCCCCGTTGGTACAAAGATTATCGATGTTGAAACAACTATGGAATTTGATATCTATGACGATATCATCAGCCTCTGGGCGATGGATGGCGATGACGTGGGGGGTTATGAGAAAATAATTTTTGAACTTCCACCATCAACTTTGGATACTAGGTGAAAACAAATGCAATCTTTGTTGCTCCTACATTATCTTGGATGGATTCTCCTATTCATTGGTATCTTGCTAGTGTGTCTTTCAGTTATTTCTGCATCAAAAGATTCAGAATCAGAGGACAATGAAACACGTATTGAGAGCAAGGGTATCATCTTTCTCGGCCCCATTCCAATTATTTGGGGATACGGAAAGAAAGGATGGATGATTGCCGGTGCTATTGGTATCATTTTCTTACTCATATGGATTGTATTCTTCATTTAGGCACTTCACACTCATTCTGCAAAGAAACGAGCCATCGTCGTCATCCAAAACATGCGTTTACCTGCGATAAACACGTCTATTCCTGAAATAGGTTGTATTACCTAAGCCATACCAATCCTCATAGATAGATGAAATACTTAATTTCTTGGAGAAATGTAAAAATGATCTTCGTTTGCAGGTCCTGTGGTAAGTCAACAGTTGACATCGATATGGTTCTTGAAGGTGAGTGTGGGTGCGGTTGCACTCATTTCCACTTAGTATCAGAAGACCGTTCAGAACTTCCGAAAGCTCTTGATGAGAAGGAAATGCTTCGCAGAGACTTGCATACTTGGATCGATCTTAATCTCGACTCCATGTCACCTGAACATGTAGGGAATATTAGTGTCAAGTTCGAAGTTGGGAAAGACAACATTCTATCTTGATTGCTCTATTCGTGCACGAATCAGGTCCCTTCTTTGATATAACAGAATGATACACACAACACAGAAGATTCCAAGTCCAATCGGGGGAAGTATCACATTATATTGCAATCCATGCTCTGGATTGTCGGGGTATCTATCAATACTACCCGAAGAGCCAGAAATGGTATACCAACCAATTCCAATATAATCATCCCAAACATTACCTCGATTGATCCCATCATCCCAACGGTTGGTTTCACCCAAGTCTTTGGCATTAGATATCTGATTGTTTCTGAAAGTATTGTAATAGATTGAATTATTGAATGTAGAAGCACTAAGATAGAGACCTTGCCAATCATTATCAGAGAACTGATTATTACGAACTAGGCAGTCATGGCAGTCATGTAATTCGATACCCCTTCTGCAAAATGAGAAATTATTCCATTCAAATAACATGAAGTTACCGAATGAATAGATACCAGTTCCACAATGTTCGAACACATTATACGAAATCGTAAGATTATCAGCATTATACAAGTATAGTCCATTTCCAATATTTGTGAGATGATTGTTTTGAATCACTCCATGTGCATCTGTTCCCAAATCAATAGCGGTATGTGACATACTATCAATTTGATTGTTCGTGATTGTCATATTGTATAGAGAACCATATATTGCAGTTGCACCATCCTCGATGATGTTATGATCAATTATACAAGATTCTGCAGCGTTCATATCAATACCCCAACTGTTGTATCTCAAAGTATTGTGACTGATATTGAAGAAGCGAGTTCGGGAAGTTCCACCTCCACCCCCAAGTAGTTCTAGAGCTCTGGGATTGTGACTGATTGTATTTTCTGTTATCGTACAATGAGAGGCCCAAGCTGAAAAAATACCACTAGATTCGCAATAGCTGATTTGATTCTCAGAGATTGTGCAATTTGAAGTGAACCAATATATCTTACAACCATCGTCTTTGTTCTGAATTATGCAATCAGTTATCCTGCAATTTGAAACGTTGTACAGGTAAACACCAGATCCCAATTCCGTTGTATTTGATAAAAGGTAACAATTGGAGATAACAAAGTGCGCGGTTGTGTTTACAACTTTGATACAATCTCCATCTACAGCAATACTGAGATTATCAATTCGATAGGGATCCTCTGCACTTCCTGAGCCGGGAAATCCTTGCAACGCAAAATCAGCATTACTTGTGATATTGATTGCACTCGAGGTTGTGTATGATATTACATTATCTTTGATTGGCAAATCAGAAATGTTGGTAACAATATCGTGTGTCTGACTGCTGTTTAATGATAATGGAATCATAAGAACAAGAATCAAGAGTACTGCTAATACCAAATGAAAATCCGAACGAAACTTACTCACCTAACCACCTGTTCATTGAATATTCTGTAGGCTTTTCAAGATTTTGAAATTGATTATGGGTTTAGGATGTCGGAAGAAGAATGAATGTTTCAAGATTGGTCTTTCTTGTCAATTTTATCAAGAGGCCGTTCAATACGACCGATTTGGCTCTCAATCTCGACACTCAGGTCAGTCTTTCCTGCTACGTTAGCAATTCTCTGTACAGCCTTGAGACCATGTATGAGCGAGTCCAACCAGGAGAAGAGGTCTCCAGGATATACCCACAATTGGAATTGGTCGTGCAACTTTGCTGCAAGTCCAGATGGATTCATTCCTTCTTGTCGTTTTTCCACTAACCAGCGACCCAGCTTAAGCTTTCCGTGGTCACAATCTGGAAAATCACGACACCCACAGTCGAAGAAAGTAGTTGCCCACCTGCCAAATATCTCAAACACCCATTGCGGGAGTCTTCCTGCTCCACTCTGTGGTTTGCTAACATCACTTATCTCAGAGAACACTCCTGAGAATAGCCTGGTTGGCATGTGGGTCCTGAATGCAGAATTGATCTCTTCCTGAAGTTTATTGCTAAGATAGACATTCTCGAATGGTTCAAGCATGATTGCAATGTCTAGAACATTGAATGACTCTGTAAGCTTCATTACTTCCAGACCCATACTAGGACTGAGAAATGAGAGAGTGGTAGCCTTTCCTAGATCCGTTGGATAAGCTCCGCCTTCCTTAACACGAATCATGTGAGTCTTGACAAGATGTTTTAGAGCCTCAGAGGGAGGGACAGACATTGACAGCATCCTCAAGTAAGTTCTTGCTATAGATTTTAGATCCACCAAATCTGTAGAACAGATTGTTGCAAGGATTTGTTCAGCAGAAGTTTCTTTGTCAGCAAATGGCTCTACATCTTCAATTACACCATTGAGGAGTCGTACTGCAACTTCATCTTCAGATCCATCTTGACCCCTGTGATATTTTCGCTCAGGTTGGACAATGAGGTATACTCTTCCTCGGTCATGTTTACCTAATCGACCAGCGCGACCGAGCATCTGTTCAAATTCAGCAGTAGACAACCAATCGGCTCCCATTGCCAGCGACTCGAAAAGAACTTGTGATGCAGGGAGATCAACTCCAGCTCCAAGTGCTGCTGTCGTCACAACGCACGCATACCTTTGTTTCTCAAATTGACGCTCGATACTTCTTCTTTGCATGTATGAAAGTCCGCCATGATAAACTGCACAGGACACTCCATGTTCTCGTAACCAATCACTCAGAGCTTGTGCTCGTCTTCGTGAGAATGTGAATACAATTGACTGTCCCTTATTTCCAGCGCTACTCCTATGCCGGAATTCAGTACTAACGAGTCTTCGAATGATGTTTCTCTTTTCCTCTTCACTACGAGCAAAAACAAGATGTCGCTCAAGGGGAACTGGTCTTCCTTCAAATTGAACAAGTTTCCAACCAAGCTCTTTGGCAAGCACATCTGGAGACCCAACAGTAGCAGAGAGTGCAAGGTACTGAGCCTTCGGAAAGTGGAATTTCATCCTCGCAATAAGACCATCCAATTCAGGGCCCCGTTCAGGTTCAGCTAGATTTTGAATCTCATCAATGATTACAGTTCCTACCTCTCCAAGAGCCTTTGTATTCCCCGATCTGAAGAGCAAATCCAGAGCCTCATAGGTAGCACACACAATGTCAGCCTTTGAGATATCAGTATCAACGATTGGCTTGCCCTCTTTTCCAACATCGATTCTTGACATGCCTACCTTTATTCCAGTTCTAAGTCCGAGAGATTTGTATCGCTTACGAAATGAATTGTACTTTTCATTTGTAAGAGCCACCAAAGGGGACATGTATATCATTTTCTTCCCTTGCATAGCTTTAGGGATTCCAGCTAACTCACCAAGTAGTGTTTTGCCAGAGGAAGTGGAAGAAACAACGAGGAGGCTAGTATTTTTGAATAGTCCAGCTTGAATTGTCTTCTCTTGAATTGGTAGTAGGCTTTCAAGACCAAGGTCCAACAATATCGATTTGAAATTTTCTGGAATCGGTAAATCTTGAATGTCTTTCGTGGTGCTGATCTCTTGCGCAACAACTGTATCTATGAGAGTCAAATCAGGCTCTCTTGTGGGATCGAATCCAGGCGTAAGCATATCGACCAGTCTTGGGACTGATTTTACGCGAGAAACCTGTCGTTCCAGCTGGCTCATCATTGCCTTGGACATCTTAATACCCAGAGTCCTCAACTCAGTCTTAAGATCGGATTGTCCACAAGAGAGACAAGTAACTTGATCAGCAGAAATCTTCACAGCATTACGTCGAGTGAGAACAG
>JABCTV010000112.1 GCA_018238205.1 Candidatus Thorarchaeota archaeon | reverse complement strand
TTCAATGCACTTGGCTCATAAATATCTCCATTATTAAGAAGATCATGAATAACTGCTTCAATCTTAGATTTTGCTAGTTTTGCTTGATCTATCAATTCTTCTAAATCTACACCATTTTTGGAATTCAAAATAATATCAAATATAATTTTCTTCTCCTTTTGAAAATCTTCTGTTTCCATTGTTTGTTCTGAGGAAATTACAAAATCCTTTTCTGCATATCTTTTTATTTTCTTGGTTCTCAGGTACAATTCTTTATTATAATCTTCATTTTTTAGAACAGTTTCCGGGAATAGATAAATTTCATCTTCTTCTGCTGATTCGCTGTTCCAAATTGCCTCCACCCATGTGTTCTGAATAGTAGATTCTGGTTCTATGACAATTGCTGTCAGAATATACGAATTCTGAAATGCTTTGTAATTTTCAATATTAGGAATGAATGCAGGTATCAACATTGGTGAGTAGACATCAATGGGATTTTCGGAATAGTCTGTATATGGTAGACCCACTTCTCCTGATTCTAACAATCGCAATGTTAGTACAGCATAGAACGTAGATTCAACTCTGCTAGAGAAACCTGGACGGAGCCCAAAACCTCCATCATCGTTCTGCAGGGAAAGAACAAAGCTCTCGATTTGTAACCTATCAATAGCTTGACCTAGCATTAACGCAAGAGATAGTCCATAGAATGTTCCTTCCATAGTCGGCTCGGTTTTATCCAGCGAAGGCAGATATCCTCCTGAAGGAACCTGATAATTTTGAAGAGTTGTGTTTAGAAAACTCTCTTCAGGAATTCCTTCTCCTAACATCTGGTGAATTTGCAGAGCCCGATATGTCGAAGACAAAGTTGAATTGTATCCTGGATAATTGGAGTATGTGCCATCTGGTTTTTCGAGATAGAATAACCAATTCAATAACCCGTTTATATCGAGCTCCCTACTTTCAAGTCCTCCAAGTAGCTGCAAACCAGCAATTGCCCAATATGTATGGGTGAGGTAGCTCAGACTTGATGTCGTTTTTTCTCCAAATCCCCCATCACTGTTCTGAGAATTCAAGATGAATTGTCTAATAGCTGAAGTGTAGACAAGAGGGTCGTTTAAACTTCTGAGAGCTCTGATGCCAAAGTATGTGTATTTCACTCGCGCAGTAGACGAAGGCCTGAATCCAAAACCGCCTTTCGTAGAACTATATGTGTCCTCAATGTAATCTTGAACAGCTGGGCTGATCCAGCTACTATCACCTAGGATTTTTCCTAATAATATTGCATAAGTTGTGTATGAAATATCCGGAACATCTCCAGGATAATCAGCATAACCAAATGTTGGTTGAACTCCATCAATCAGGTAATTATAGACTCCTGATAAATCCGGAACTGATGGGAGATAACCAAGTTCATCTAATAGGGATAATGCACGTAGAAAGAAAAATGTCGAACTGACCTCTGGCGTTGTATCTCTCTCTGAAGCTGAAAAACCTGATCCTGCAATTCTGTTTGCTAACAGGTAGTTGACAGCATCTTCTAGAAATGTGACTGGAATATAGCTATCAACATCGAAAGATGTCTGAGTTTTTACAAGAAGATACAATCGTATTGCGGCTGAAGTATATCCTGTAGTAGGTAATCCTCCAAGATAACCTGCAACGCCCCCATTTAATGTAATTAGGGTATTCAGAAACTTTGCAACAGATTCCAAGTTTGGTGAATCGGTTATGTTATGAAGTAAATATCCCTGAATGGCATGCAATGATGCTAGGAGTTCAGCTTCACCTCCAATGTTCTCTGAGTAACCCGATGCTCCATTGGCAAAGATTGGCGGGACAAATGCAGTATCAAGAAAGGTGGCGGAGGAATTGTCGATTGTAATATTAAGTGTCTGAAACTCTTCCTCTAATACTTCAAGAATATACGATACTCTAAACGTTGACGATACATCAGGAGCATCCCAATCCAATAGGGGCAGGTATCCTAGCTCTATTGTTTTCAGTTGTTCTATTAAGAGCACCGTGGTATTGGCTTCAACAATATTCAAGGTTGTTTGAGCATTATACGCAGTTAGTACTTGGATGGCTTGATATGTAGATTCTACAGAGCTTCTGGCTCCATCCCAATTTCCATACCCTCCATCATCATTTCTGGATTTATCTACAAAACCAAGTATATCGTCAATTTGGCTCGTGGGATACGGATAGGAGAATCTATCGAGATAATAAAAGGACATTCCGAGGTGATATGCTTTATCCATTGATGGAATATTCTGTACACCATCATCTAGGGTAGTATTTACAAATTCAATAACACTCTGCTTGAAGGTGTCGTTTGTAAGGATTCCAGTTTGTGTTACTTGGGCGTTAGTGTATAGTATTCCCAAATCATCACTGGAATCCACGTAAATTGAAGCATTATTACCCAGATTCATGGAAAGGGAAATTCCAATAGTGACTGATGATATGAAAAGAAAGAGCAGCAATCCAGTCATTGCTGCCACACTTGTTTTCATTCTATTCAATTCGAATCAATCCTCCAACTAAGATTTTCTTCTATAGAGGATCGCTACCACTATTATAGAAACAATGCCTCCTATTGCAAGCATTAACATAAGAGGGTCTCCAAGCACTCCCGTACTTGGTGTGCTACCTGTGGTTGTTGAAGTGGTGGATGGTACTTCAAGTCTAGAAATCAAAAGAATAACTTCTGTTAGTATTTCTGCACCAGTTGGGTCTCTTGCAAAGATCTCCAAGATATATGTTCCATCAGTAAGGCTACTTGTATCGATGATGACATTGCCCTCAGTAACAAGTACACTTTGATTCATTATTGTAGAACTATTTGTATTTGTGATATTGTATTCTAGATTTCCCATTTTCCCGTTAATGGTGATAGTCGCAGTGTCATAATCGAAACGAATTGAATCAAGGTCGTCGGGAATATTAACATTGAATGCTGAGGTTTCGTGGAAATGTCCGAGTATGTAAAGTGAAACAAAAGTATAGGCGATGTTAGATGTGAATGATGGGTGCTCAGCATATCCTCCGTCAAGATTCTGAACACTTGTAACAAAAAAGTAGATTCCTGTAACATTATCCGGAACAGAATCTAGGATAGAAAGTGCTCTGATAGCTGAATATGTATGAATTATATTTGAAACATTTTTTGGTAGAGCTGTATCAAGTAACCCTCGCCTGAATCCACCATCTGGGTTTTGGCTACCCTTTAGGAAATTGTTTACCCCAGACACACTAGTCGCTGAAGCTCCGAGAATACTCAGTGCACGAATTGCACGGTACGTATTTGTTACATCGCTGGTATCTCCAAGAAAACCTCCAAATCCGCTGTCGCCATTTTGAATTCCTTGAATGAATGAAATTGCTCCGTTAATATCGTCAGGTTGTGACCCTAATATCTCTAAAGCGCGAATAGCTCGGTATGTGGATACGATGTAAGCTGTAGTATCACCTGAGAATTTTGCAAATCCCCCATTAGGAAGCTGCAGGCTCTTGAGATAACTAATTGTTTCGGTGGGATTGGGAAAAGCAATTCCTAACAAGTTGTAGGTTTCTGTTACTCTGAGTGTGCTCTCAGTAAATGAGTTTGTGAGACCATAACCACCGTCCAGATTTCTGTATACTTCCAAGTAGTCAATGATTCCTTGGACATCAGATGGATAGTGTCCCATGAGAATTTGAGCATAGACCGCATCGAAAGTTTCTCTTAGACTTGGTGTTTCTCCAGGTGTTCCACCATAACCATCCCGTGTAGAGGGATTAAGAACATAATCAAGAGTTGCTGTTGCGTTAGCAGGTGTTGCTCCCAAGTATGATAAACCAAGAACCGCATAGTAAGCACCCATTAGAGATTTCATTGTGCTTGTGGGTTTTAATCGAAAGCCTCCTTCAATTTCTTCTAGTGAATGAAGGTATTCAATTGCAGAAGTGACATTGATGGGAACTCCTGATAGAGTATAGATTGCGTCAAGAGCTGAAGATGCGTAACTTGCTGATGTGTCAAGTACTGAAATGTGATTAACAAATCCTCCAGATGCAATTAGTTGCAGACCTTGAACAAAACTAAGCGCTGCGTTAGGATCATCAGCTTCTACTGCTAGGATTGATAATCCATCAATGGCATCTTGGGTCACAGTTGCCTTTGATGTCCAATAGATTGCTTTCTCATTATTTGTCTGGGATCCGAACCCACCATCAGGATTCTGTGCTCGTTTCAGATAATTTGATACTGCAGTAACATTGCTTGGTGAACTTCCGATGAGCTGATAGGATTTGATTGCGTGATATGTTGAGTGAACATCGCTATCTGTGTCAAGTAGATATGAATTGTAACCATCAGTCAAAGTATTTTGTAATCTATCTAAGTATTCATTGATTAGTGTAGTATTGAGTCCAACATATCCAAGCCAATCTAATACTTGAAGAGCTCTATGTGTTGCTGATACACTACTTCTGTCATCTAACCAATCACCAAATCCTCCAGAAGATCTTTGAAAGGAGAGTACTTGTGAAATCCAGAAATCTCGTTCGCTTGAAGCAAGAGATGATAAGGATGGATCGATAATCTGGATAGTTCCCAGTCTATAGAATATCTGTTCTAATGAAGTCGCATTGTTTTCAGGAATATGTCTTGTTGAATCGATGAATGCAATTGTATCTACATCATAAACTGGGTCAGAAAATCTTGTTGGAAGTAGTTCTGTGGCACTTAGCTCACTTACATCTACAAGTTCAATACTAGATTCAGTTGCTAAGGTTTCAATCCCATTCTGTGAAAATCCAATCATAGGAAGTAAAAAGAATGCGATGAATGCGAACACAGTGAATTTTTTGAGCATCTTATTATTTTGAATTACTAACACCTCAAAGAATTCCAATTATTCTGAGATGAAGTACAAATCATTAGACGATTAGTACACGCACCTCAGAGGTGTGGTGGCACAACACCCATTGGAACATGAGCAGAACCAGTCTAGTTTAATATATAACAAAAATTATGGAACCTGTAAAGCGTCAAAAAAAAGTGTGCTCATATCGCTCCTTTTCATCAATAACGTTTCAGGATACTTCAAATCAATACAATCGTACCTTATGGGCACTTTAGTATTCAGAAACTATATTACTTTCACACAAGTTGAAAATGCATGAGGTGGGTTAATTCTACTCATTGTTGACCAAGCAGCTCTCCGACTTCTCGAGCATACTTCCTCATCTGCGTAACTGCAAGGCCCATCGACGTCAAATCTCTTGCAGAACCCATAAGTAAGAACTCACCAGCATGTGAGAGAACCACGAAACCATCCTTGCCTCGAACAACAACCTCGTAGAGTTCATTGAGACCGAGCTTTGTTGCTGCCATGTCTCCAGTCATAAGAAGTGCTGCACTAACTGCGGCCATGAGATCTGGATCTGTATCAGATTCCTCGGTTGCAAAGTATGCAAGCTTGACTCCTTGTTTGCTAACAACTGCAATCGCATCCAAATCTGCATAGTTCGTTAAGCCCATTAAGAGCTCAACAAGCTCCTTCTCCTTTGCGGGGTCTAGGTGTTGTGACATTTAATTTCCCTCTTGTATTGTTTCAGGTAATCATTAATTATTTTGCTACGAGTTTCTTTCCCTTCTTTCCTTTACCTTTCCCTTTTTTGGCTGGAGCATCTGTTTCATCAGTTTCGCTCTTGAAGAAGGTGATTAAATCACTTAGTCGTTCCTTCATTTCAGCTTTGATTGGACTTAGAATCGCATCCGGGGTACCTTTCAATAATTCGATACCTAGTACTCTACCGTCTTTGACGATTACTCTGGGAATGAATCCCTCTGCCATGAAAGTACCTTCTGGAGGGTCTTTGACTTTCTCAATACGCCTCTCGATTTTTTCTTGGCCGAATACTGCAGTTTTATGTTCTGCGACAGTGTATAAATCGTTATAGACAATCACTAATTCTCTTTGGTATCCTTCTGGGGGATCCATTGTTTCCAATTCTTTGATCATTTCCTCTACTATTCCCTGTGGTGCCGCAGTTACAGGTGCTGATGTTTTGTATGCAGCTACTGGTGTAGGGCTTGGTTTTGGAGTTGGAGGTTTAGGACTCGGTGAGGTCTTGGGTGTTGCTACAGGTTCTGTTCTTGGCTTTGGAGTTGGTGGAGGTGTTGAAGGAGTGCTAGCAGTGCTATCTACAGGGTCCTTCTTTGGTCTTGGTGGTGCTGGTGGGGGTGCCTTTTCACCCGGTTTCAATACTCGTGTTGCAACAGTTGTACCATCTAACGCTGTGAAAAATGTGGGAGGTTCTTCACCTTCATCGATAGATCTTACCTTGAATTGGAAACCGTATTCAGTTCTCAGATTGGTTGCAACTCGTGCCCCAATGAATTTTCTTCTGACTCCTGCTTGACTTCCTTTCCAGAGATAGATGCTCTTTGTTTCATCATCTACAACGCAAACAACGATTGTAGATGTAAGATCATCCTTGGAAAGTTCTACCTCATTCAGGGTTCCATCTTCAAGAACTTCGTAGCCTAAAACCATAATCAATCACTACGTTCTAATTGACCTCGTGGGATATGTACTAAGCTAATCAAGACATAAGCCTTGACTGTATAGCTAGAGCACAGCTTAGTTCTTTGTTTATCCTATAAGATTGTTATTGTGCTAGATATGCCTGATTTAAGTGGAATTTTTCCAGCTTAGTATTCATTTCTAGACCACAATCAATGTGAAGAATCCTTATGTGTGAGGTTGCGCTACTAGTTTTGGTTGATTGTAGTGGAAAGTAAATCTGATTCGATGAATGCATTTTCGCGTCAACTTGAAGAAACCTCTAGTTTGAGCAATCAACAAATACTCTTAGGTATGCTTGGTTCTGTCATTATTCTTATTGCATCAACTTGGGGTGTAATCTCTCTCCTCAGTTATGTTCAGATCTATAGTGTAGACCCTAGCAATTTAGTACGCTACACGATGTACATGATTCTTGCATCAGTTGCAGCTACTGTAATTGCAATTATCATTTCAGTACTAATGATTCGTTGGCCTCGCATCGTAAGCATTCCTCTGCGCATTCATCGCTTTGCAAAGAGGAGTACAGGGGAATACTTCCTTAGTCCAGAACCTAAAGACCAATCTATGAGTACCGTTCTTCGAAGGTCTCTTTATGGTTCAATTCTTGTTGTTGGTATTTCTCTCACTGTGCTTGGATTCGATCTAATGGTTGCTGATACCTCACAGATCATACCAAGTGGAATCTTCCTAATGCTGGCAAGCATCATTGTTCTTCCAATAACCATCATGGAGTTCTATTTTGGACCTTGGCTCATAAAAGACTCGGGTTTATTCCATCTTGATGAACGAGACAGGTCTCTTAGTAATGTAGGAGACGATTTGGAAGATATTCTGGAATTCTTTGCTGGTGTTGACATCATCCTTATTCTGATAGAACTTACAATAAGAGTTGGATCAACAGACCCGTGGTTGCCAATCTTCATAATCCTTATTCCTCTTGGGCCACTATTTTCCATAGTTCTGAACTTTACAATCATTTTCATGGTGTTCAAGAAAAAAGCAACATTGTCTATGATGGAGTACCTCAGTACTCGCTATGAAGTTCCAGATATTCACTCATCACCAGATTATATTCGTAGTAGGGTTTTAGCACTAGTAGAACGCGATTTGTTGATGAATCCCTCGAGTGATCAACTTATCGTGCCAGAGGTATCAATTGAAGTGGTGGTAGATGAATCAGGAATATCAGAACCAATAGAAACTGCTCCTGAATCAATCACTGAGGATGACAGCTAACTCTGGTTTGAAGGTGAAGGATACGCGTCTATCTTCATTTTGTCTGAGTTTTGATACAAGGACTTCGTCATAGGTCAATGCAAGAATAGGAGTACCTTGAAAATCTATAGTGATCTTGAAAGAGCCAACTTGTGGAAGGATAGATGTTACACTCCCTGTTGCAGCTCCCTCTTCAATCACTGGTGAAATTTTGATATCCTCTGGTTTGATGCTGAACTTGACAGTATCGCCGACATTTCGATTTCCTACTACCGGTAATTGAATTCCCATAACATCAATACACAGTTCTCCACCATTTACTTGTTCTACAGTGCCCTGCAATACGTTTCCACTTCCTAAGAAACGTGCAACGAATTCATTTGCTGGCTTATCATAGAGTTCCTCAGGGGTTCCAACTTGAACGATTCTTCCATCATTGATTATAGCAACACGATCTGAAATAGCAAAAGCTTCATCCTGACTATGAGTGACATAAAGTGTTGTGACTTTCACTTTCTTCTGAATACGTATAATCTCAGTTTGAAGTCGCTCCCTAAGTTGAGGATCTAAAGCAGAAAGTGGCTCATCAAGAAGAAGGAGCGCGGGTTCTTTTGCTAATGCACGAGCAAGACCTACTCTTTGTGCCTCTCCACCACTAATTTCACTGACCTTTCTAAATAGCAAATTCCGGATTCCTAAGAGGTCTGCAAGTTCTTCAACTCTCTCTACTGTCTTCTCATGAGACCACTCTGCCAATTCTGGCCCAAAAGCAATGTTTTGGTAGACTGTCATATTTGGGAATAATGCTACTGATTGGAAGACCATCCCGATATTCCTCTCTCTAGGAGGAACTCCAACCATATCTTGGTCATCAAACAGAAGATTCCCTTTTTCAGCTTCAATGAATCCTGCTATCAATCTGAGAGTTGTTGTTTTCCCAGAACCGCTAGGACCAAGTAATGTGAGAAGCTCACCATCTCTTATTTCTAGGTCAATAGGTCCAATTTTGGTACCATCGGCGAATTCTCTAACTAGTCCTACAAGATTTATTCTGACCATTATAACGTACCTCCAGTACTTCCTTCGGATATCTTTTCCATTGTTAGAAAAGCTACAACACAGATTGCTACTAGGATAAGTGCAGAAGCTCCAGCTTCAACAAATCTTCTAACACCAAGATTGTCGTATATTGCTACAGCCAAGGTGTAGTTTTGAGGGAGTGCAATGAACAGAGTTGCAGACATTTCTCCTATCGCCATCGCAAATGCAAACACAGCACCAACCAGAATACTTGGAATAAGAAGAGGTAGCTCAACATAGAAGAGTCGTTGAATTCTTGAAGCTCCCAGCGAATCCGCCTGATCCAAGATAGCCGGGTCTATACTCTTTAGTCCAATCTCAATTGCCCGTGCGGTAAAGGGAAGTCCGATAATTGTTTGTGCGAGCACTATGATTGGCCATGGATTGATATTGAGACCTGTTGGAACTGCAATGACAGTCATCAATCCATATGCAACTGTGATAGATGAGATTCCCAATGGAAGCAAGATCATTACAGATGATAGTGAGGGCAGTCCCCTTGA
Organism: Candidatus Thorarchaeota archaeon; assembly: GCA_018238205.1. Lineage (GTDB taxonomy): Archaea > Asgardarchaeota > Thorarchaeia > Thorarchaeales > Thorarchaeaceae > SMTZ1-45. Next base: position 457 of record JABCTV010000112.1, on the reverse strand, counting down.
TTTTGATTTATGCGCATATGCAAGAGGAATTCCTATTATGATGGAGAGCAGAGTTGCCAATCCTCCATAGAATAGAGAGTTTATGAGCGGGTCCAGTCCACCACTTGCTCCAGTTGTAATGAGATAACTGAAACCATCTAGGGTGTAGTTATGGGTTATCGGATCGAAGAAAGCGGCACGAAAGATGGAAACAATTGGACCCCCAATAAGGATTAGAATCATAACAAGATAGACAACAATAAGTGATTTTTCCCAATCTTTGTATTTGTCAAGAGTTGCAGTTCGAATTGTTGTAGTTGGTCCAGAATCATCATCAGATACCTTGGCTAATTTAATGTATGTAACCGCAAGTGTAATTGTTATTATAATCTGAATGAGTACAAGGGAGCTTGCTTCTCCAAAATCTGACCATCTAAAAGAATTCCATATTTGAACCTCAAGTGTCCGATATGCTCCA
>JABCTV010000343.1 GCA_018238205.1 Candidatus Thorarchaeota archaeon | reverse complement strand
CTTGGGACGATGGAGATACAGAAGAGTATGGATATGATATAGCACTCACCGATGATGGACTCATAATGGTAAGTGGATGGATAAGAGAAACTAATGACTACTTTCTGCTCTGTTTTGATTCGTACGGAGAATTAGTCTGGGAAAAGAGGTTTTTAGACGTTCCTGCAATTTCGTGTCACTCGGATTTTGTTTATGCGCGTTCTAATGATACTCTACAGAAATTCCGAAGTGATGGTACCATTGTCTGGTCAGCGGATTTTGCTTCTGGTCATTCCTTCAATGCCTACGAAGACATAATCTACGCGGTGTCGTATATGGGGTTACCACAAGCAAAGGTCATGGGGCTTAGCCCACTCAATGGAGAGGAGATTTGGTCTACAAATATCACGTTTACAGACTCGAATCAAGAATCGTACAATATCACTCAACAAACCCACACGATTACTACAGATGGATCGTTGCTGCTAATGGTACGTCTAATAAATAGAACAAACTACAACCTATTGAAGATAGACGATATTGGAAACCTATTATGGAACCAGACAATCTTAAACTATCATTGGTGTTATCCGATTATTAGAACGACAGCTGAGAGTCGATTGATTTTCACTGGGTATCAGATCAGATACGTTGCTGTGGGGATAGCAGTCTTTGACCTCAATTCAATACCCGAGTACACGTACGAGTATACCAGCACAAGCACAAACACAATCTATGTTTACCCTCTCGATATTCCAATGATAGGTATGACCATAGCGGGTGTTGCGCTGTTTAATATAGGTCTGATTATTTTCCTAAAGAGGAGAAACGGGGTCTAGAAAATTTCAGCAGTCTATCACTGGTGACCGACTTTGCAATGGCATTGGAATGGAAATCTACCCCCTTAGTTCCATCTATGAAAATACAATGGGAGAATTTCTGAACCTTCAACTCATTGGAATTACCATTGTAGGAGTTGTGCTCTTTGATGTTTGTCTAGTCATCTTTTTGAAGAAACGATATGCGACCTAAACACTATTCGTGTTATACAATATCTCATTTCTTAATTATTCAGAAAACCCATCAAAGCTAGAACAAAGTAGTACACTTGATAGGTAATGACGACAGGTAAGGTTTAAACAGATTCACTTCAGAAAAATGAAATAGGAGATCGTGGATAGAATGGGAAGATTCACACGTGATAAAAAGAAGAACCAAGAAGAGCCAGACGGCTCAGAAGATTCAGCTCGCGTAGGCATGCTAGTGTTCAGTGGTGGCAAGGTTGAAGAATCAATCCTCACACTAGATGAAGCAGCTAAGGCAACTCCAAGTATTGTTCAATCTTGGCTAACCAAAGGACTCCTTCATGCTAGGATGAATGAATTCGATGAAGCTATTCAAAATTTGAAGAGAGTAACTAAGGTTGAACCGGAGAATGCTAAGGCTTGGCAAACTCTGTATGAAGTCTATATGAAAACAAACAGACCTGAAGATGCCATTCATACTATGAAGCAACTCATAGAAATAGATCCAAATGTGCCACTTCCTTGGGCACACCTGGGGTCACTCTATTTCAGAATGCAAAGAATGAATGAATCTGTTGATGCTTGGGAGAAAGCTGCAGAGCTTGATCCAGAAAGAGCAGAAGCTTGGGGTAACTTTGGAATGGTACTCTTTCATTCAAGACGATTTGAGGAAGCTGTTTCTGCACTGACAAAAGCTGCATCTCTCAATCCGAATGTAGGACCGATATGGTCATACCTGGGGCTATCCTTTTACAGTATGAACAAGTATGACGAGGCTATTCCTGCATTGGAGAAAACAACTGAGCTTACACCGCAGGATTCTAAGATGTGGGTAAATCTTGGGTCATGCTATCAAGCGGTGAAACGAAACGAAGAAGCTATCGCTGCTTTCAAAAAAGCGAAAGAGTATGCAGATCAGTATCCCGGTCTATCTCAGCAAGTGGATGCAATATTACAGAACTTGGAAAGAAGTTAGCTGATTGAGCTAACCATTCCAAAAAGCACGCGGCCCGACCCTTTCGCAATTCTTTAGGTTACTGAATAATCTCACGCAATCCTTTTCTGAGAGTTTCGCCAAAGATAGTGTGATGAGGGCATAGGTGTAATGATGATAACTCTAA
>JABCTV010000342.1 GCA_018238205.1 Candidatus Thorarchaeota archaeon | reverse complement strand
AGGCTTATTCGTTTTACAATTCCCTTTGTGTAAGATAGGGAAGATTCCAAAATTGACATCATATGCATCTCCAATTTTGGATTATGCGATCTTGGCACTAAGTACTATGATTCTTGTTGGTCTACCAACAGGTTTGCTTCTAAAACGACGAAAAAGTCTTGACTATCAAATCCTTGTTATTCTGATATCAATGGTATTCGGTACAGCAGTCGTCATGATCCAGTATGTTCGCTTGATTCAATGGTGCTATAGTCTAGAACGAATGCCTCTCCCGGCAGTAAGCTGTCAAAATTTCCTACCGGGAATACAGCTTTCAGCTTTGATTGGACTTGCGCTAGCTGTTTTGATGATATATTTCGTGGTCAAGCGGTAATCACCGGGGCAATCTGTAGAAGTTCGCGAGTTCAAATCTCGGAGTTAATGTACAGGTTCAGTCCATCCAGCTTGGATAGAGCCAACTTCTATCAAATCTATCAGCGTTGTTTCTTAGAGTATGTAATGAGATTACTATTCCAAAAGCAACCCAGAAAGAGATTAGCATCTTTCCAGGTAATGTATAGTAGTGCTCGGTGTATACAATTTCACGATATCCAACATCCTCAACTACTCCGACATGAACGATGAAATCCAAAAGAATACCATCATTTGAAGGATTATAGAAAGAGAATGACCAATTTGCAATACTTCCTTGTGAAGTATAAAGAGAAGGTAAGAACAGCTCAATGATTGCAGTTGAATAACTGCCTTTGAAATACTGAACTTCTGGTTGAGAGTTCTCAATCAGTGAGAATTCGACTTCAGATGCATTAGTTTCAAACATAATGGTCAGATTGAACACTGTATACCAATTTGATAGCTGAGGAGAAATGTAGGTATCAGTGGAGGATATATTGACTGAATGTTTCGACAATTCGATACCTACACACAGAATTTCGCCTTGGTCAAGAGCATTCAATTCATTATACAATCCGATTTGGACAACTCCTGTGATAATAGTGATTACCACAAGAAGAAATCCAATTGCCCTCATCCTTTTCTTCACAATCAAGAGTCCAAAGCCAAATAATGAAGCTAGGAATACAACTAGAATAGGTGTTACAATATCAGGCGGAAAGATAATCATTCGAATCATCTCCTATTGTGGGCGTGCATAGTCTTTCGACGAAACTGCGATATGCAGCTTCATCCAGCTCACGCTGTCCCCGCAATGACCTCTCTTGCCACCAGGCTGGCTCTACATCCCCGTTTAGCAATCAATTCAAATGCCCTTCTTTTGGTTTCATCACCCTCACTCAGTACCACGAGTTCCAGTCTTAGAATCTCCTCATTGCGGTGTGACCAGTAGGATTCCAGAACACGCTTTACTACTAGGCGAGCCTTGAAATCTCCTAGATTCAAGAAGACCCAAGCGAGGAGAAACAGAAGCACAATCATGAGGACAGATGCGAAAATCGGGAACGCAGATAGACCTAGGTATTGGAACAGAAGTCCATGGCTTCCACAAAGCATCAGCATTATGGGCGTTAGTATCGAGAAGCCCACCAAGACCCGGGCCTTGCCCTCAAGGTACACACACCCTATCGAACCAAGGGTCGTTTGGGCACCTCCAGATTCTATCAACTCTCGGCGATATCTTCTGCTGGACACTCCAATAATGATAGCAATCAACAATGCACATATAATCCCTATCAGGACACTAGCTAGGCATATACTGTAAAATATTTCTAAAAGGCTCATCTTTCAGTCATCCCCTTCCTTTCCTTCCTCCTGTACGGTGCTGATGTACGTATGCAGCTGGCCAATATCAAACTTCGCCCTTCGCACCGCTTCTCTATGTGTTTCCAAGGCTAGGCGTCAACAGAGTCGTGCTCGTACCTTAGCATTTTCCGGCACATGCGCTCTGAGAAACGTGAGTAGTTCTGAATTCATCTGGTCCACGTGGTCACCTAACCAGACAATATGTCCTACTTTCTCAAGTCTGCATAGTTTCGCGTCGGGAATTGCGGCGGCCGTGAATTCTGCATTTGAAAACGCCACATCTCTATCTGCTGTTCCATGAATGACGAGTGTTGGACAAACTATGGCGTCCAGATGCTGCATAGATACCTGTGCGAGACGCTTCAGATCA
>JABCTV010000341.1 GCA_018238205.1 Candidatus Thorarchaeota archaeon | reverse complement strand
ATAAATCTTACATCTTATTACCTTTCTTTATGAACAAAACTGAAGTAATAGAACTTCTAAAAGAATGTGGAGCAATTCAGTTTGGTAGATTTGTTTTAACTTCAGGTGCGGTTAGTGATTATTATATCGATATCAAAAAAGCCAGCACAAATCCAAAAATACTAAAAAAACTAGCAGAAGCAATGATGGACAAGTGTGTAGATCTAGCACTAGATATGAATAGAGTATTTCTCGATGAAGTTGGAGAGTATCTGGATATAGTTCAGGTGGGAGATGATCTTGGACATCAGCATGGACTTATCATCAGCCCTAAGATGTATAGAGATCTAATCAAACCACGACACAAGAAAATCTACAGTGAGATACATCGAAGAGCTCCGCATGTTGAACTACTCTACCATAGCTGTGGAGCAATAGAGCCCCTCATTGGGGACCTTATTGATGTGGGTGTAGACATTCTCAATCCTATTCAACCTCTAGCAAAAGGAATGGAATCAGAATTACTCAAAGAGAAATATGGACGCGAACTTACATTTCACGGAGGTATTGACCTTCAGAGGGCAATGGCGGAACATGGTACTTTGAATGATATCCGACAAGAAGTTGACACACGCCTTTCTGCACTAGCCTCAGGTGGGGGATATATTCTCGCACCAAGTCATAATATCCAACCAGATTCCACGCCAGAAAAGATCCTTGAGATGTATGATTATGCAATAAAGAAGGGAACCTATCCTATCAGTGACTAGGGGATAGGTCTCTCTTTGTGTAAGTCATGAGGATCTTCACCTTCATCTAACTTACCAGCCCACCAATCATCAGTATCTACTACTCCCTCAGCATGAGTAAGAACTTCTTCAATTTTGTCCTTTGGAATCACGACGACTCCATCGCTATCTCCAAAAATGAGGTCTCCAGGGTGAACTGTGACCCCACCACATACAATGGGCTCTTGTACAGATTCCATATCCATTCTACCTCGCATAGTTCCGGGATGACGTCCACGTGCAAAGACTACGAAATCCATCTTGTCAATATCATCAATGTCCCGAGATGTGCCATCAATAATGGCTCCACGAACACCCAAGGGCGCACCGATACGAGTTAGAACCTGACCCCAAGCAGAGCAATCTGCACTACCGGACATATCGAGTACAATCAGATCACCATCCACCGCTTTTGTTGCAAGACTCATGAAGACATCTAGTTGAGCTTCATCATATGGGCGATTTGCAGGAGACCTCACCAGCTTACCGGTTCTAGCAAAACCAGCCATTCGCGTCTTCTGTGTTAGTGGAACTATGCCTCGGTCCATGCATACAGTGTTCAGGCCAATCTCATCGGCAGCATCTGATAACGCTGCAACATACAGCTTTAAGGTTCTATCAATGATTTGTTGTTTCTTGTTAGTCAATTCACTTACTCTCCGTAGTCTTATTCTTTCTCCCAACGATAAATGCAATAATCATCTCCACGCATCATACACTTGGGAATAGTCATTGAAACATCAGGGTCCACAGCCTGACCGATACCCTCGTCCATTAGAGTAACCCACTTGCAAATATCCTCTTCAGCTCCACGTGCCTTGAATGTTTCAATCCAAGGGCAGTATGTTACCTTCAGGTCGAATCGTTTATCGGTAATTTCACCAATTGACAATTCAAAGCCAAAATATGGATGAGCGGAATCAAAAAATTCAAAGATTGATTTCAGGTCCCCTTTTCTTAAACCACCAGATTGAATTCCAGCTTCACCAAGCCTGAGACCATGTAGCCTGTTTGCTTCCCCAATTGCTTTGAGTCCTTCTTCTCCCATCAGTTTGCGTACTGCTTCAATGTATACAACATGAGCATCCGCAAGTGTAGCCATACTGGCTTTTCGTACATCGTCAGCACTTGGATTAGACATAGTTTACACCCCAAGATAAGTTGTAGAATACTCACTTCTCCATATCTTAAAACTCCTCTGACAGGCAATAAGATTTTCTTAAAGTAAAAATGTACGTTCGAGAGATTATATAAAGTGGGAATCCCCCCTGAAAATCTATCAAGGTGGTTATCGTGCTAGCAGAGAGAAATATTTCAGTACCCGCAAGTGAGATCCGTAAGATCTTCAATATGATAACGGGAAG
>JABCTV010000340.1 GCA_018238205.1 Candidatus Thorarchaeota archaeon | reverse complement strand
GCGATGGGTAGGCCGCAGTAGAGGACTGCAGGATGTCGAATACCCGCCTTCCATTGAAAGAGCGTGGGGGAATCTCGTGTACGATGCCACAGCTGGAACAGATGAGCTCGTGACAAAATAGACCGTTTTCTCACTTGACCAGCTTTTTCATAGGATAGAAAAACATTGATTTCATTGTTGCAGAGGAAGTGCTAATGGACAACCTACAATTGCTCCTTCTCAATCCCCTTGACAATCTCAAGGATTCGTCTTCCTCTGGCACTTATCCTGTAGAAGTCACCCGCTTCAGTGAATACATGATCTGCAAGTGCAAGTCTGTCCAGGTTTGCAACTGCTCTCGAAACCTGCGGATTGTGTGAAACTCTCAACGCTTTTTTCAAATTTGTGAACGTCATCTCGCTCTCACTTAATGATTCCAAGATTTTCAATGACCATTTATGATTCAATACTTCTTTCAATATATCAACAGTATTAGTCATTTCAACCACACAACCAGTAACATTAGCGTTACCATTAGTAACAATAACGTTACTTGGCGATTTAAGTATATCCATTGATTCATGCAAGGTTGTAGCGTGGTAAGAGCGATGTTTCGTGAGGAATTCAGTGAACAAGGCAAAGCAGAAGATCAGAACATCGCCTTCTGGAAACTCGATTACGTTGTCTTTCTTCTTGGCTCCGGCTTTCCCCCAAAAGCCCTGGAAATCAGGAAGAAAGCAGGGAAGGCGCTCAAGGACCGCGGATACAATATCATTGTAATGGAAGAGCTGGATGGGGCTCCGACTGAAGGCGACAGCAAGGAGCTTGCAAATGAGAAGTTTCGGCGAATATTGAAGAACTATAGACCGGACTTGTTCCTAATTCTGGTCAGTCAGCGCTTGCCAGCCGCCAGTGGGGTAACCTACGAGATTGCCACACTTGTTGAAAGACATGGGATCAAGAAAGCAAGTAGCATGATTCGAATGTGTGTCAAGAAGGGGGTAGATATGAACTATGTATACCCAGCATACGTTCGTGAACTCAAGGAGATTATCATCAGGGAGTATGATGACGACTTTGACGACATGCTCTCTGTCCTAGAGAACACGATCATCGATTCAATGACACGGGCTCACAGAAAACCGTAGCTGTACTGGATTCGCACATTGCGAAAATGCCCTCCCTGACAACTTGATTCTGTAGTGTGGAATGAATCCTGTCAACCTCATCCGAGTAGAAGAAATGGTGGCGGGTGGTCGATTCGAGAGAAATCAAGACTATGGACACCTGATCATGTTTAGGCAGAAGACATAAGGAATCTTGAGGGCATTAGAAAAACGAGATAATGAAGAAACGCTGGACTGCCCATCTGCTTATCGCATTATTAGCCACAACTAGTCCAGGACTTCTGCTATTGGCTTATAGTCAGACACTCACAGGCGTTGGAATCGGGGCCATTGATTTCTGGTGGCAATATGATGTCTTTGATGAAATCACCCTAAACGTGAGCTCAGCTAATTCCGTCGCGATTAAGACCATTGTCGCGGAGCAGCTCAGCATCCACTATTTCAACACAAATGGAAACATCGTGTCTATATTGGTCATTTCTGGTCTAGGTGGCACAATACTAAACCATTCGAGGGTTTCAGGGACAGAATTGCTAGGAATCACATACCCACTTGAGAGTCCAACAGGCTGGGTGGAATCCCAAGAATTCAATGTGATAGTTTGTTGGGAAGGAGTCAATGCGTCAGTCTACTTCATGTATTATACCTCTTATGTGGGGCACGCTGATGGTTCAGTGCGTCACACGCTTCCCGGATTTGAGATGGCTCAATCTCTAGGATTCCTCGCTCTCGGAAGCGGCCTGACTCTCTTCACGGTTATTGCGGCAATACACGTTAAGCACTTTGGAATCCGGAATAGCACATAGACCCGACCCGAGTAGTCAATAATTGAAAAAGAAGTGGTAGCGGGTGAATGATTTGAATTGCAAATCAGGAGACTGTCAGCCCAGCAGGGTGACGGTTCGTCAGGCTAACGGACAGAGGAATCAGCTACCTATTCTGCGTCTTCGCCTGAGCTGATCCAGCGCCACAAAGATGACCACAAATGAAACAGCAGCGACAAACTTCAAGTCTATGATATTAAGCC
>JABCTV010000111.1 GCA_018238205.1 Candidatus Thorarchaeota archaeon | reverse complement strand
TTGATGTTCTCATGACCGACCTCAATGGTTTCTTCTCTTGGAAGGAGTCTGCTGAGATTGATGGAGTCACATATCCCGTCAACTCCAGCATTCATGAGGTCAACGCTACTGAACAAGAGATCTATCTCAACTATCCTCAGGGTGATGAGATAATTCATGACCCAAAGATTGGTTTTGAGAATCTTCTTCTCACAGTGGTTACTCCATTCGTGATAAGTGATTATGTTCCTATCATCGCAGTTGTCGCAGCTATCGCAATAATCGGTGTTGTAGTAGTCGCAAAGCGAAAATCTTAGTTCGTTCAACCTGATTTCGGAGGAGAGATTCTTTCTCTCCTTCACAAGTTCCTCTAGGATAAAAGGAGGAATTGGTGGATGCAATTAATCAATTGATATTTTCAAGAGTAACTGTCAAGTCACAAAGCCAATCATCAGCTTTGGTACCAGTGTAGCTGAAATATAAAACCCATGTGTAGGTCTGTGGATAATTCTCGAGTTGAATATTCTCACTCAAGACGCCCGTACCATATCCTCCCTCTATGTGGTATGTGTCTATATCGCTCCATGATGCTCTTCCATCAACAGTAGCTTTGCTACATTCATAAAGCTCGTAAAAGATAGTTACAGCACCAGGATCATCGCCATTGTCAACACTCGCTTCAATTCTAAGATAAGGAGTATTTTCTGCGGCCTCTGCTGAAGTTACTGAAAACTCAGAGGTATAAAATACCTCAGTCCATGGTAAGACATCTTCACTGGTCCACGAGCTGACTACTCTTGTTGTGGGTACAAAAGAACCACTCATGAATGATACAGCAACTAAGCTACCAACAACGACGACTGCTATTACTACAATAGCTAGCATCTTATTACAGCCACCAGAAGATGAGGGTGCTTTATATTCTTCAGATGGAGCTAATGGAATCTCACTCATGTAATTCCTCCCAAACTCTTTCAATAATGAGTTGTGTAGGTAAACCTGCTTATTATCCTTTTTAAAATCCAAAAAAACATTAGAAAGATGAAACTAAACACTACACCAATCAATGAGCGTGGTTAAAGTCTCATTAACCGGATCCTTTGCTATGAGCTTCTTGTGCTTCTTCAGACCGCCCAAGTTTTTCTAAGACATCACCAAGAAGAATCCACCCATCCAAAAAATCAGGTTTTTCATTTACCACTTTGCGAATCGCTACCTCTGCGTCTTCATACCTTTCTTGTTTGACAAATGTCTGTGAAAGGTAGTAGTAGAGGGTGACATCATCAGGGTAAAGACGCTGAGATTCTAGGTAAGCTTGTTCAGCATCAGACCATTCTCCTAATTCGTAGTAACAATATCCGATATCCAACCAGGTGAAGGGATTGTCTGGAACAAGATCTATTGCTTTCTTGCTAGCTAGTATTGCTTCCTCGTATTTTTTTTGTCTAATCAAGACAAGACCAAGCTTAATCCATGCCTGTTGATTGTCAGGACCTTTCTCAGTCGCAGTTCTGAATGTTTTCTCTGCAATATCCCATTGCTCTAAGTTCTGGTATATCAATCCAAGATCACATAGCAACTCAACATTGTCAGGCGCTCTTTCCAAAGCCTCAAGTAATAGAGGCTCTGCGTCTTCTAGCCTACCTTGGAAAATGAGTTCCATGCCTTTGTGGTATGACGGATCTATGTCTTCCATATGGTGACATCGTATTACCAAGATAAAAGCACTTCTAAATTTTTGACATTCACTTTTTGAGATGATACGAAACAAATCAAGACTTCTTGGTTCCTATTGCGGAATCCGTCAAGATTGGTAGGCTCGGCCCATGTTGCGCAATACTTCCGATACCAAACACAACTATGTCATATCCTTCGACAATAGCATCTGCAATTTCTGGTGAAGTCATGTTTTCCATGTCGATGTCTTCATTCAATCCAAATCCCTCTAACAATATTCTCACTAGCCCATCATGCACTTTACTATTCCGATATATCTAGTTCTTATCAGGAATGCCTGCAATTTGTGATGACCAAAGACAGATGACCTAATCTGAACAGCGTGGTTCTGAAGTGTTATATTCGTTCCCAAACAGAAGAATCACGTATCAGTGTGTCATTGTTCACAATACTATCAATGGAGTTTGAAGATAAGTGATAGCGATTGAAATTGAAAATCTTGTAAAGTCCTTCGGAGACCTTGTTGCTGTAAATGATATATCACTAGAAGTGCGTGAAGGTGAAATCTACGCCTTGCTAGGACCCAACGGAGCAGGCAAAACAACAGCCATCAAAATGCTCATGGGTCTATTAGATCCCGATTCAGGTAGTGCCAAAGTCTTTGGTATCGATTCAGCGGAAGATCCAGTCGAGGTAAAGAAACTTGTAGGATATGTGCCTGAAGAGCAGCAGCTCTACGACTCGCTTACACCCAGAGAACTCTTCAATTTCATTGCGTCGATCAGGAGCCTTCCAGAAGAGAAGGTCACCAAGAGAATGAAGGAATTCTTGAAAGCGCTGGACTTCGAACAATACTATGACAACATGATTATCACTCTTAGTCAAGGAAACAAACAGAAGACTATGCTCATTGCCGCTCTTCTACACAGACCAAAACTCCTGATACTGGACGAACCTTTCTCAAGTTTAGATGTTCGTGCAGCAAAAATCATGAAGGATATCGTGAAGATACATACTGAGAATGGGGGTTCAGTTCTTCTAAGTACTCATGTAATGGAAGTTGCTGAAGGTCTCTGCGACCGTGTTGGTATCATTGATGAAGGTAAGTTAGTAGCAGAAGGAACTCTCGAAGAACTTCGAAGCAAGTCTGAAAAAGAAGGTGCAACATTAGAATCACTCTTCCTTAAACTCACTGAGCAAGAAGAAGATGTCGCTGAAGGTGTAGCAATCCTAAGGGAGGCATTGGCTGATTGAAACGGTCTGAGAGCTGGCGTTATGCTGGAGTTGTTTCACAGGAAGTTCGCTTTCAAGCATTCCTAGAGGCGAACCCTGCCAATCTTGCACGCGTGAAGGAGAATCCCGATAAGATATCTAAAGCACTGAAATCACAGAGTAGAATCAGTTTGATGTTCTCAATAATGATTCTCATCATGCTATCAGTCCTAACTCTAGCTGCATCAGCTTTTGATACCGATCTTGGAAATCCAGATGCTAGGTTAGCTGTAGGATTTGCAGTGTATCTCATACTAAGCTTTGTAGTAATCTTTTTTCTGAATCTCACAACAACAACAGGTCTCTTCACATCAGGCGCAATGCGGCTACCATCCACATTACCTCTAACAAGAGTGGAACTTGAGCAGCTCAACTTCATGACCTTTATCCGAATCTTCATTGCACCAGTCGTACTCTCAATGGTGATATTTCCGATTGGATGCTTGATCATCTATGGGCCTATTGTTGCAATAATATCACTTGTCGCATGTGCCAGCAATGTATCAATCGCAATTGGTGCCCTGATTAAAGTATCAAAGTGGTTCCATAAGAAGACGCACCAGACTGATGAATCGAGAATCTCTTCGTTCGTACGAGTTGCAGCATCACTAGGAATTGTCATTGGAATGATAAGTGTCTACAGTATCGGAAGTTATCTTCCGGACCTGATTCGTTTCATAATTGGTTTATCATCATCTATGGGAGAGGGATTCTTTACAATTCTTGCACTAATCTTTCCCTTCTCGTTTGGGTTCTTAGCAGCCTCTATTGCATTTTCTGCAATTATCCCGTTCAACACATTCCTCGCTTCAATTGTTGGAACTGCATTCTATTCAGTAGTTGCAATTGTTTCATACAAACGTAGTGGAGAATCACTTCGAGCAATTACTCTGGGGGGAATCTCAACCAGTAGTCCAGGTCTTCTGAAAGAGGTGGCAGTGGAAACAACATCCCCGCTTCAAGGAATGATTAGAAAGGACCTCAAACTTGCAACTAGAAACATCGCTTCAGCATTCATCTTTGCGATTCCTATCTTCTTAGTAGTGATACTATTCCCGATGATCCAGTACTGGAGCGACGGTCCGATGAGAAGCTTACCTGCGTTAGTGGCTCTTGAGTATGCAAACTTGTTTGGTGGTATCTCACTAGTGTCTGTACTAATGTTTGATACTCAGGGGGCGTCTATTCATGAAGGGCTCCCCATAACATCGAGGTTGATTCTGAAAACAAAGACAGCCATCATAGTAGTTCCTTACGCGCTAAGTATGATCGCCTTGGATATAGTCTTCCTGCTACAACCTCCAATTTCACCTTGGATACTTTTGATGCCATTGATTCAAATTCCCTGTGGATACGTCATTGGGATGACCGTGGGTGCAACGGTATTCAAAGTCAGAGGTGGTGGTCGAGCTGTTGCAGTCAATGTCACTAGTGACCAAGCAGTTGGTATTCTGGCAGGAGCAGTTGCAGCTCTCGTAGGAATTATTCCATTGGTTGGATATGGACTTGCCATGATAGCAACAGGTTCACATATCATTAGTCTGGGAGCACAAGGACTAGCATTACTAGTGATGGTGCTCTTTGCACGGTTTCTGGTTCCGAAGCTACTTAAGGATTGAAGAGAAATCACCTTTGAAAAGAGATGTCTGTAATAAAAGGAAGTCTTAGAGCTGATAGTGTAATTGCGAATCCTGAAATCATTCGTAATCTTACACAGAGGAGTATTATCATTTTTGCTAGAAGTAGGAATGAAATTGGTATAGCAATTAATCTCTTTCTTGAAAAACATTGGTATGTAAATCAATGTTGGGCATCTCCCCATGGTAACCACCATGTCCTTCTCATGAAGGAGTAGTTCCATTTCATACTAAGGGCGAAGATTAAAAACCTACATCTTAGTCCATACCATACCATGAAGCCTCTTCTAACTCCATCAATACTCGCAGCGAATTTCGCTAATCTTGAGAAAGATATCAAAGCGGCTGAGAAAGGTGGAGCTGACTATTTCCATCTTGATATCATGGATGGTCATTTTGTTCCAAACATCTCCTTTGGACCTTGGATAGCAAAACAGATGAAGGCTATCACTGATATCCCTCTGGATGCGCACCTCATGGTAACAAAGCCGCGTGAGTTCATACCCAAATTCATTGATGCGGGAGTTGAACTCATTTACCCCCATATGGAGGCATCTTACGATGTATATCGAACTGTGCAGATGATAACAGATCATGGTGCTAGAGCTGGAATAACGCTGAATCCAGCTACACCTGTTTCCACAGTGGAAGGAGTTATCGATCTCATTGACTCGGTCTTGCTGATGAGCGTGTGTCCAGGATTCGGAGGGCAGAGCTTCATACCCGCTACAATGAAGAAGATTACTGACCTTCGCAAACTACTCGATGAATTAAAGCCAAGTGTTCGCATTGCCGTAGATGGTGGAGTGACCCTAGATAATATTGGAAACCTTCGAAGTGCAGGTGCGGACTTCTTTATCGCAGGGTCAGCAGTTTTCAAGGCACCAGACATCGAACAGCGAGTAAGGGACCTGAAGAAGGCAATGGAGTAATTTCTTTTCAGACCCTACGGTTTAAATCGAGAAAGGAATCTTGTTTCGTTAGTGTAGACCACAATTTGGTCTTATGAGGAGAGAAACATAATTGAAATTCTTCATTGATACTGCAAACGTTGACGCAATTCGAAAAGCCCACGAGAGAGGAATGGTCGACGGAGTGACTACGAATCCATCACTAGTAGCTAAAGAAGGCCGAGATTTCAGAACAGTCATTGACGAGATAGCATCCTTTGTCAAAGGTCCCATTAGCCTTGAAGTTGTTAGCGAGGACGCTGAAGGAATGCTGAAAGAAGCTCGTGAGTTGAACGGGTGGATAGATAATGCTGCGATCAAGATCCCCATGACTTGGGAGGGTCTCAAGGCTGTCAAGGTCTGTTCAGAAGAAGGAATTCAAACAAACGTCACACTCGTCTTTAGTCCAAACCAAGCTTTACTCGCAGCTAAAGCAGGAGCAACTTACGTATCACCCTTCATCGGAAGGCTCGATGATGTTGGTCAAGTTGGAATGGAGATCGTTGAAGGTATTGCCCAGATCTACTTGAATTATGGACTTGAAACTGAGATAATTGTGGCCAGTATCAGGCATCCGATTCATGTCTACGAAGCTGCATTACTTGGAGCTCATATTGCAACAATTCCTCCGGCAGTTCTTGATAAAATGGTCAATCATCCGTTGACAGATATCGGAATCAAGAAATTCCTTGAAGACTGGGAAAAGGTTCCGAAGAAATAGAAAACAAATTTTTCAAAAAAAGAGAGAGGAAGAGGGGATTGACCCCTCTTTCTTATTCTACTTACGACGCTTAGCCATGACTCCTAGCATCACAACAACAAGACCAATACCACCAATCATCATGATGAGCTCAATTGAAAGCCCACCTCCAGTGCCAGTATACACTGTAGTAGTGGTGGTAGTGGTGGTAGTAGTTGTAGTTGTTGTTACTACTACAGAACCTTCACCAACGATGTAGGAGAATACTTCGGATTCGTAAGTTCCAGATGAGGTTTCAACTACGACTTTATACCAGACCTGAGTGCTTTCGGAATATGGTTCAATTGAACCAGTCCAATGGTTATCATAGTCCATGTACATGCCTGTCTGACTATCAAAATTGTAGGCATCAGTAGTACCGTAGAGCAGGTCAACATTCAAGACATCAAGAGTGGTCAAAACATTCACACCAACACTGACACTATCAGTAGATGTTGGTATTGCAGGATTGATGCTCATCGAGCTGAATTCCACATCTCCACCAGTTCCACTTGAGCCTGAGTTGCTGATATAGCTAACAAAGACTGGATCCTGATAGACATAGTAGCCATCCCAGTATGGGAATCCGATTGACACATAGTACTGCGTATTCGAGAATGACCAAGAAGTAGCAGATTTACCGTCATCAGACTGATATGCACTGGTGAAAGTACTTGCACGAGTTGTCTGACTTGTGACATTGTACACATTGTACGGGTCATAAGCCCACTCGTAAGTAACTCCACCCATGATCATCTCAGCAAAGCGAGCATCATCATCTCCAATTTCGAACCTATCTGAAACTACTGTGTCTTCCTGTCCAACTGTGGAGTTCTCAACCTTGAATTCTGATGTACTAACATCAGCAAGATAGTTGAGTGCTAAAGATCGATTCGCCAGATCGCTATGACCTGCTTGACCATCGATATACCATTGACCGATAGTATTGTCAACCTTCATGGTTGCGTAATTGCTTGTTGCATCCAGAGTTGTGTTAATTATACCTTGGAAGTGTACAAGGAACGTAATCTCATCTATGGTGACCTTGGTTGGTCTCTCATCGAATGTTCTAAGATCGCTTCCTGTTACTACACCGCCGAACCAGTCCCAATAGGCATAGGTGTTGAATGGGAAGGTTGTTCCATTCACATCGTGGAATGTTACACCCCAAGTCACTTCATCCTCTACACCTAGTAGTAAATTACCAGATTCATTCTGATTTCCATATGCAACTCCGGGTGTAACAAAGCTGACATCATCTACTGTATCAGGGATAAAGTAGTGTGTCAATTCGCCATCACCAGGATTGGTCATATAGGCATCCAGTACGTTATCAGTGTCAAGATCTTCCCATAGCATCAGTCCAGAATACTCGTATCGTAGGTTGATTGAAGACCAACCTGTAGCAGTATCAACACCGTAGTCTTGGCCAACTCCAAAGGATAGCCAAGTCCAAGTCTGTCCATCTTGGTCATACCAATCCCAACCATTTGCTTCAGCTTCAGCAATAATGTCAGCCCAAGTGACATTACGAGCCATATGAGAGATATCCCAGTATCCAGCACGTGGAAGTCCCTCGGCATCAAAGATAGTTGAGTTAATGATTGACCATTCAGCGGCACCAACCGGTGTGAGGTCGTCTGCATGATACCAGAAGTATGTATCCTGCCACTCATAGGACCAGGTGTTTGTTTCAACACCCATCCAAGAGTATGTGTTCATCTCATCACCAAATAGGGTTCCATTTGGATCCCACTGTAGATTAACCCACATTCGGCTCCAAGATGAATTGTAGCTATTTATAGATTGATACTCGGAGAGGACAAAGTACTGATCATCTGTTGTAGATTCATCACCATCAAGATCTAGTGCGTTATTGGTATCAGATATGTCCCAACTCTTCATGCCCCAGAGAGCCCATCTTGGATTTCCAACAATTATCTCGTAGAAATTCTTGAAGGTAACACTCTCAATTGGTGCTAGAGCATAGACGTACGCTTGACCCTGGACACTACCAATCTCAAAGATGTAATCGTGATGAGCGGATACTGTGTATGGAGTACTGTTGTAGATAATCTCGTAAACCGTGTTATCATGGTCACCGTATCTAAAGAAATACTTTCCATCATATGTACCATTGGTGAAAACCATGGTCATTATTCCAGGATGACCACCATAGTAAGGTTCGCTGTATGATGTTCCATTCACAATGAAGTGGAATGTTCCATTACCCAGCAAATCGTAGGTTTCCCATCCAGCTGTCACTATTACTTCGATTGTTGGAAGTCTGTTATATGAGTCAACATAGTAGCGTATACCATCAAGATCCTCTATGAAGTAGTGATAAATTTCTAATTCATCATCCCACTCTTGGTAAGGATAATCATCATCGGTGTAGACTAAGGTTCCATTTGCATCAACTAGGTAGACTTCAAACATTGTTCGTGGTTCACAGGAGAACACAGTACCATTCTCGAAATCTAGCCACCAACTGTATTCGTAGCCATAGGTTTCATTGTAAGCAGATTGGACCCAACGATAGTCCATGATGAATTGACCCTCATAATTGAAGGTAAGACCATCAAATGTACCAAAATCTATTGCGCCTCCAACAATTTGGGGTTGCCAGTAGGAAGTACCATTCACGTTTGCATGCCACATCTTCTGACCATCTAGAGTATAGTTAGTAGAGTCTATTATGACCCAAAAGCCTGTGTGGTTGTAGCCATCGGATTCATACCAAAAGGATGTGTCAGGATTTCCTCCAACAGAATATGTTTCATCGGAAACTGTAATTGTCTTGGTTGTAGGAACCAATCCATAATATTCTGATGTAGTGTAGTATACACCGGACCAGTCAGCAAGAGCGCCTGGATATGGCATCTCATGATTACCTTCAGTTGTAAACCATCTTTCCTGTAACACATATTCTTCAGCCACAAAAACAGGTGAACCAAGATATGTAGCGTTCATGCTTTGAGCTACGTATGAGGTATTTTGGTAACTACCTTCATAGAAGATTTTGTATCCACAAAAATTGTAATCGTATACAAGATCATATCGAGTGCCATCCAAGTCAAGCACATATTCAGTACCTGTTCGCGGATCATTTCGAGAATAATCTTGCACCAATAGCATTTCAGTGGCACCAATTCGAAGATAGTAATCTGCATAGACTGCTTCAGATTCACCTAGGTACTCGATAATGGCATTAGTTCCCCACATATCATAGTCAGTACCTTGGTGAAGACCACCATCTATGTCCCACCAGCTATTCCAGTAATCAACACCATCGTACCAGTACATTGATTCTTTCTGTGCAGATAAGAATGACCCATAACCTGGAATTGTTACATTGTAGATTCGAGCCAATCTTTGGTTGTCTAAATAGATCTTAGTACCGTTGAGAAGCTCATAGTAATCTCCACTATTATTCCAGGTGTTGACTATAACTGTTTCATCAGCCAGGTCTTCAAAAGCCGATACACCTACCAGGGTGCGCGTTTGGGCACTTGAATAAACATCGGCACTCAGCGCCGTGGGGCTTAAAGCGGTTGGGCTCAGCGCCGTGGGGCTTAGGGCCGTTGGACTATATACCAGCGGGCTCAGCGCTGTAGGGCTAAGTGCTGTAGGGCTCAAGGCGGAAGGGCTGATGACA
>JABCTV010000110.1 GCA_018238205.1 Candidatus Thorarchaeota archaeon | reverse complement strand
AGAACTAATCATCATCAGCTCATCATTGTCAGACACCGATTTTATAGTTACTACTTCGCCATTGCGCTCCGTAACTTTTATATTTATCGTGCCTTGACCGCCACGGCTTTGACTCCGGTACTCTTCCAGGCTGGTGCGCTTGCCAACACCCCTCTCCGTTACTGTCAGCAGACTGCCTCCCTTGCTCAGGATAGCCATACCTACTACTTTATCCTTGGGACGCAAGTGGATGCCGCGTACGCCTCTCCCGGTGCGTCCGATTTCCCGGATCTGCCCGACCTTGAAACGGATGGCCTTGCCCCGCCGGGTAGCCATAACCACGTCCATATTTTCCGTGGCCTCCATAACTTGGAAAAGATTGTCCCCGGGATTCAAAGTTAAGGCAATAATCCCCCCGGGTCTGGGATTGGAATAGGCCGTAAGACGAGTACGTTTAATCAGGCCCTGCTCGGTCCCCATAACCAGAAAACGATTCTCGGAAAATTCTTTAACCGGAATAAAGGTCTCTACTGATTCGTTCGGTTGCAGGCGGATTAAATTTATTATAGCTTTACCCTTGGATATCCGCCCGGCTTCCGGTATTTCATAAACCTTTAGCCAGTATACTCTTCCCTGGTTAGTGAAAAAAAGAATATAATGATGCGTGGAAGCAATAAATAAATGCTCCACAAAATCGTCCGACTTGGTCCCCATTCCCGCCACGCCCCGTCCCCCGCGACGCTGCGAACGGTAAGTAGAAACCGGCAGACGTTTAATATAACCGAGATGCGATACTGTAATCGCCATGTCCTCTTCCGTGATTAAATCTTCCATGGAAATATCGGCCAGTGCCCCGGTTATTTCCGTCCGTCTTTCATCGCCATATTTTTTCTTAATAAATTCCAGCTCTTCCCTGATTAAGGCGGAAATTTTACTCTTACTCGCCAACAGCGACCGCAAGCGTTCCATGGTTTTTATAATCTCGAGATATTCATCTTCTATCTTTTTGGTCTCCAAGTTTGTCAATTGCTGCAAACGCATATCCAGAATAGCCCTTGCCTGCACTTCTGACAGTTCGAAGGTATTCATCAATCCGAGCCGTGCTTCTTCAGGAGTTTTTGAAGCCCGGATAAGAGCAATTACCTCATCTAAATGATCAAGTGCTATCAGAAGTCCTTCAAGTATATGTGCTTTTTTTTCAGCCTCTTTCAGGTCATACTCAGTACGTCTGACAACTACCTCATGACGGTGCTCTACAAAATGAAGGATCATGTCCTTCAGGTTCAGTATTTTTGGCCTCCCTTTTACAAGTGCGACATTGTTTACACTGAATGAACTTTGCAAAGCTGTATGCTGGTAGAGTTTATTAATGACTATGCTCGGAATGGCATCTCTTTTCAAATCATAAACGATTCTCATACCATTACGGTCAGATTCATCATTAATGTCAGAAATACCTTCTATTTTCTTATCATTAACCAGGTCAGCCGTTTTCCGAATCATTTCAGCCTTATTGACCATATAAGGTATAGAGTGTACAATTATGCGTTCGCGTCCGGTGCTGGTCTCTTCAACAGTTACCTCACCCCGTAACAACACACGTCCTCTTCCGGTTTCCAGAGCATTCAATACACCTTCATAACCGTAAATAATGCCACCTGTCGGAAAGTCAGGGGCCTGCACATGTTTTATTAAATCCCTTATATCAATATCATTATCATCGATATAAGCAATTGTACCGTCAATTACCTGAGAAAGATTATGCGGCGCCATATTGGTTGCCATTCCCACAGCTATACCAGATGCTCCGTTCAATAAAAGATTTGGGATTTGTGTTGGAAGGACTGTCGGTTCTTTCAGGCTGTCATCAAAATTCAATTGGTGATCAACCGTATCTTTATCAATATCAACAAGCATTTCCTCCGCAATCTTGCGTAATCTTACTTCGGTATACCGCATCGCTGCAGGATTATCTCCATCAATGGAACCAAAGTTTCCCTGTCCGTGTATCAACGATGAAGATGGTAGATTCTGTATTCCCACACACAACAAACTTGCCTTTGGCATCGGTGGATAAACATGTGAGTGGAGAAGAGAGCCCGCTGTTTTGTCTAAATAGAAATGTCTTCTCCAATCTAATTCACCAGAATTCAATATCCAATGGAGAATATATTTAGCTGCCGTTTAAAAGCTTGTAACATTTAGTTATCGTTTCTTCTTTAGTTGATAGAGTACAATGATGATGACGAGTACAATGACAACCAGTGTTCCATAGAGAACGTATGGTGTGTCAGGAAGAAATGTACCATTTTCAGTATCATAACCAACAACAAAAACTTCCAAAACTTCCCCGACAATCTCTAGACTCTCCGCACTGCATTTGTCAGGTGTATCCTCCAGAGTGTGCCAATAAGAGGGAAATGGAACTTGAATGATATCCACTGCTGGTATACCTACATCCAGAAATGGTTTATGGTCATCATAGACACTCCCTCCGGGACTATCTACGAAAGTGCTACTATATCCTAGATTGGCAGCTATTGACCAGATGACATTCTGAAGTGAATCTGTCGAACTGCCTTCCTTTGGAAGATAGAGGTCAGCATCACCTACTATGTCAACAAGAACCATAGCTTCAATCGTAGTTATTCTTTGGGAAGTAAGTTCAGACACATAATGCACGGAGCCTCGAATCCATTCCCATCCATCAATTTGACCGGAGTCCTCAGCATCAAAGAATACAAGTTCAACCTTAGATCTATCTGTTGTTGGTAGAATTCTGGCTAGTTCCATAAGAACTGCAGTACCACTTCCACCGTCGTTTGCACCCAGAATAGGAATTGATTGATTACTGGGATGGTCAGATGTTGCATTGGGCCGAGTATCATAATGTGCTCCAAGCACGATAGGTGAATTCACTGCCCCAGACCAAGTGGCAATGATATTTGCACACTCCGTTTCTTTGTAAGTGAAATTCTGAAGTGAAACAGTCCAATTGAAAGATTCTAGAGTTTCAACAATGTATTGTCGACATAGAGTCAGATTCTCAGAACCAGGAGGTCGTGGACCAAAATCGCACTGTCCTGTAAGAAAGCTAAATGCACTCGCACCATCAAAAAGGGGAGTATGGGATACTTGACCATTAACTTGCGTTATAGAAAAAGCAAGTACAATTAGTAGTATAGCCGAAATAGGACGAAGAGTTCTCATCACTCAAGAGCGAGATAACTCTCCCTAAGAAGGTTTTCAGTTCCGAGTTTGAATATACGATTGCAAAACATGTTTGATAAAAGAAGGAATTTGTCTTGGAATCTTTTTGAGTATAATATAAGGAATATCTGCATAGCCAATCTCTCCTCGTGCGACCATAGCCATTATATCTGAGGCTAGTTTATGACCACTCATCCGAGGTAGAAGATTAGATGCAAAAGAGATTCCCCGTGATCCCATCCATGACGCCATTTGAAAATTAGCTAAGAATTCTTTGCGGCAAAGGTGATGGTATTTCCATAATGAGTCAGCATCATATTGGTTCTCTGCGATTGCTTGATCAATAACATCCACTGCAATTTTACTTGATTGCATTGCATATGCTATCCCTTCACCCATCATTGGGTCTACGAAGCCAGCAGCATCCCCAACCAAGATAGCTCTGTTTGTAACATTAGTACCTGCTATACCTTCTCCCCCAAGGAAACAGGTTCTTCGCTTCTCCAATTTTAACTTTACACCTAGTCGTTTCTCGAGGCTTTGATAAAATCCATCAAAATCAGGACGGAGGGCACGCATATGTTCACCAGATCCAGCTATTCCAATAGCAAGATGTTCACGCTTTGGAAATATCCAGCCATAGCTAATTCGGTTCTTTACAGGAAGTATCTCTAGAACTGATGGATTTCCCTTTGTTGCCTTCATCACTCCGGCCCTTCCAACATAGAAGTCAGCCTCCATTCCAAGACCAATTCTAGTCAAATCTTTACGTTTTGGGCGTAGATTGAGCGAGCGACTAACTATAGAATTGACCCCATCAGCACCAATCAAAAAATCTGATTTGATCTCCCGCCCATCTTGAAGTTGTATAGTTGCACACTCATCAGAAACAGATGTGTGTATAACACGAGTGTCTTCTGCAAGTTCAGCCCCAGCTTCAACTGCACGCGTAGAGAGGAAATCGTCAAACTTGTCACGAAAAACAGTAATCCCAATCAGTTTGTGAGAAATGAATTCAGATGATGTACCATTATGGAAACCAAATCTCAAACCGTATATCTTCTGTTCAATCAATTCATGTGGGACTATTCCATTCAGGATACGAATCCCACGATACATCACAGCTCCACCGCATGCCTTCTCTCGTGGGAGTATAGCCTTCTCTAACAGAAGGGTCTTGAAACCTCTCTTTGCACACTCATATGCTGCCACAGAACCCGCTGGTCCAGCGCCAACTACTACTATGTCGTAATCCACCTCTCCAATAATCCTCCCTAGTAAAGAGTCAGTGACAGAGGAACTGAATGACTCATCACGATACTAAAAATATGCACTCCTACATTAATTAGGTTTATCTTTTATCGATTACAAATTCAAACGTATCATCACTCTTTTTGTCATCTGCACCTATCTTCGCCCGAATAATTGGTTCATATTCGGGATTGAGTTCATATCCAATCGAGTTACGGCCCAGCTCCCTAGCAACTTTCAATGTTGTTCCACTCCCAGCAAAAGGATCCAGAACTGAATCACCAACAAAAGAATAGAGCCGGATACACCTTCGTGGTAGTTCTTCAGGAAAAGGTGCGGGATGGCCTTCTTGTTTAGCTGAAGCGGGTTGAAAGTCCCAGATTGAGTTCTGCACCCAGTCAGTAAATTCTTCATGAGTGATTTTGGAAGCTTCCTTGATTTCTTTACTCACACGACTACGTTTTCCGCTCTTGGAAAACACGATAATCCACTCATAGGGATAAGTTGACAACAGATTTGGGGGATATGGATAGGAACCCCAAGAACTGAAACGTACAGCCTTTCTCTTGTCCCAGATGTAAAGAGAATGAAAGTACATGTTACCAAGTGAGTTCATGAACTCCTCTAGATCCGTGATAACTGTCTTTGTGACTCTCCGTTTGAATTTTGATGTCTTACCAGGAAGAAGTATTGGCATGATGTTCACAATGAGTTTTCCATCAGGTAAAAGCTTCTTTACACATTCTTTGAATACAGCATAGAGCGATTCGAGATATTCTTCATAGGTGGATGATGACTGGCCAATAGCATCATCATTACCATAATCCTTGAGATTCCAATAAGGGGGAGAAGTAACTACAAGATGAACTGACTCGTCTGGTACTAAATCCATTTGTTTACTGTTGCCAGTAATAACAATATGTTTGGTCATGTTACTTACGACCTCCACATGCAAGGTCCCAAACTATTACCTGTTCTTTTCTTTTTGTGATGTTAATCTTATCCCAGAGACCACTAGCTGTCTTTGTGTACTCACGTTCTACAATATAGGGATCACTCCAGGGGGCAATTTCTGCAAAGAAATCAGACCCGCGAATGAGCTTCTTTCGAACCATGCGGTCTCCAACAACAAATATCACCAAGGACTCATCATGCAAGACTTGATCGATTGCTTGAAGCGCTTTCGTCATTTCTTCTTTGTAGGTCGAGTATCTTTGAATTAAACCCTCTCGAATAATAGACCGATCCACACCCAGTATTTCAAGAACTATTTTGGAGTAGTACCCGGTATAATCTAAAGCATCAAAGTAAGGGGGACTGGTATATACTATATCCACGGAGTGTTTACGAACAATTTGATGGATATTTCGTGTATCATGGGTATGTATTTTCACAGAGGGGGTTCCAAGAACATAATCAATGTGTTTTCGCGTTTTACGAAGTAATTTCGAATAGAAATCGATATCCTTGAGGGGTTTGTTTATTCGTCCCGTCGAAGTAGAAGTCCAAATCCAATCACTACATGCACGAGCTGCTAGGCATATTGCACCATAAAAGCTGGAGAGTAGATATGAAGAGAAATCATTTGATACTGAAAGGATACGCATGATTTGATTTGCAGTCTTTTCATGAAAATATCTAGCAGGTTGAGAGGGCATTGACGCAACATCTGGTAATGACTTGGCAGCTTTAATCGCATTCTCGAGATGCACAATTGTAGATTCCTTGTCTAATGACTCAGTCTTTCCCCGTGCAATTGTACATGCCAAAGGATTGTTATCAATACCAATTGCTTTCAACCCATGTTTTTGTGCCTCATAGATGATTGTCCCTGTACCGCAGAAGGGGTCTAGTAATTGGGATTTAGTGGGTAGTTGTTCAATTACATGTGATGCATCTAAGGGAGACATCTTTCCTCTGTAAGGATAGATACCATGGATAGATCTTGGATTATTCACTTTTTCAAATCGTCTGAGAGAAATTCTTCTCATAGAAGAAGTAACTTGAGTGTCATCAGTTTCAGACTCGTGCATAGCACTTTTTGAGTAGGGATTCCTCACTAAAAAGCTGCTCCGTCTTCAATCATATGTCTCTACAGTCCTCACAACCTAGTCTGGGTCTCAGACCTAATCGTCTCATTATTTTGCCACCAGGAAGGTCAGATTCCGATACTGAATCGGATTGAATACCAGCCTGCATTGGAATATCTCTTCGACCAACTTCAGCGAAGCCATAAGCTCCAATAAGCATCTGAGAAGGTATATTTTCTTCATAGACTTCGCAATATATCTCATCAACACCCGATTCGAGGAAGTACTTGGATGCGCTCTTGATAAGGGCTGTAGCAACACCTTTTCTTCTCCGACTCGGAAGAACCCCAATTCCAGTAATCTCTCCGTAATTAGAATCACTCTGTTTTTCTACAAAGCATGCAATAAAGCCAGCAAGGGTATTCCCTAATTTTGCAACGAATATTCCCTCTGGATCAAGTTTCGTGGCCTGTTCAGGAGTGAGCGGACAGAAAGGATCAGGTGATGCAAGAAAACATCGATTGTATAGACTGACGAATTCGTCTACATCACTTATCTCAAATTGGTGAATCTTGATATAACTTGGAACCTCTTTATCTCCCCACCACTCCTCAGCAAGTTTGAGTGCTTCTTTAGATTCAGCCTTCATTACAAGGTAAGACCTAATTTTCCCCGAGGTTGGCGTGTTAGAGTCATTGGATTCCATTACTAACACCGTTACTCTGTTTACGAACTGATGTTTGGTTGTATCTATTTGTCATAGATGTGGTCAATCGCAGCAATTGTAGCTTGAATCGTTTTCTCAATCGCCTCTATGATGAGGGGGTCTTGTTCTCCAGTCTTTTCACTCTCATCTTTTTGCTCTCCCTTTTGTGCGCCCCCATGAAGATTACCATCGCAAGACAGAATCGATGCAGCATCAAGTCCACGGGTTTGAGCAAACGTAAATACGAGCGAACTCTCCATTTCGACACACTTCACTTTTGCACGAGTCCAGAGGTCTAATTTATCGTAAATCGGGTTAGCATAGTAGATATCGGTAGTGAGACAGATTCCTGAATAGACACGATCAGATGGTAGGAGTTTTGATATCTCATGATGAAGTGCACTAAACCAGTGTGGTGAAGCTACTGCAGGATACTCTATTGGTGCATAATTCAAACTTGCTCTCTCATCTCTAATACAACCAGTCGGTACAACAACATCGCCAGTTACTACTGTTGGATCGATACCTCCACAACTGCCTAGTCTCAGTATCACTTTTGCATCTAGATTTGCAAGTTCCTCGATACAGATATGAGTTGATGCAACACCCATACCTGTTCCTGAGATTGTTACTGGATTCCCCTTTGGGGTATAAGCATGATAAGTTACAAGGCCTCGATAGCGAGCTCGCTCCTCGGGATCCCTAAATTTTGATGCAATTTTCGGAACCCTATCAGGATTACCAGTAATTATGACGACTTCTTCTACGTCGCCTTCTCCAACTCTTAGATGTGGTTGAACTCTGGTCTTCAATATATTCACCTAGGAATCTAATACACCAGTACTCACTTTTCACTGTTGGGATTAGGGGATGAATTCAACAGGATTCAGATTTTATTCTTTGAATTATGCAGTCCACACATACCCATTTTCTACTGATATCGAAGGTTTTGTTAAAACTAGGAGTAGTTGTGTCACAGACGTTGCATCGATTTGCACTTGTTTCAAAGTTCTCTGTCAGAAACACTAAGAGAAGGGACATTAACTTGGTGTTCGATCTTTCAATCAGCATCTATGAACACTTCGTTGTATTATCAGATGAGCCCCTTATTAGCTCCCCATCTTATAGAAAATGATGGGAAAATCACTAGTATAATATAGAGATATATTTTGTAACAGAGTGAATTCCAATGAGCCAGACTATCAACTTTGAATACTACTGTTACCGATGTGGTACAAAGAATGGGCTTACCTTACAGTGCCCTAGTGCTCCAGAGTACCATCAAACTAAGTTACATTGCCAAAACTGTAGTGATGAAACCCAAGTATTGGTGAGTCATTGTCCTTCGTGTTCACGATTTGTCTACTGGATTGATGATATGTCAATTCCCGATCTTGTTTCTGGTTTTGCAAGGTATATGGTTCATAGCATGCAAACCATGATTGACAAAGCCGCAATGCAAGGAGCAACAATCGGAATTGATACACCAGATAAGTATCCAATCAATGCAACTTGTCCTTGTGGAGAAAAATTTGTTATTGAAATGCCAATCCCTGATTTGGATTAGAAGACGAGAAAGATCCATCTTGTGACTTGATTTAGCAAAAGTATAGGTATATTGCACTCTCAAGTTTGGGAAAGAGTGTTTCAACAATCAGTCTTACACTACTACTAACGATGAAGTCGATGTTGTTCTGTTTTAACTCTTTGATGCTGTAAACTCCAAGGACTAGTCTTACGAGATCCAGAGGTGGGGAACGGAATGCACGATTCTCATCCACTTCCTGTGGACCTAAATCTGTAACATCGACTATCTTGCCATTAGTGAATTTGAGCACGTAACAATTCTGAAAAGTATTCATGGCAACATCGTAAGTAATACCTTCGAACATCGTTCCTTCCAGGCGTTTTTCAAGAACTGGTGATATCTTCTTTAGAAACTCAACCATGTTTGGAATTCTAATTTGATACTTCCACCCATCTCCAACATAGCCACCAAAATTCTCCATAACTTTGGAAAGGGTATTGCAAGAAGGACCCTGAGAGCTAAGAAGAGGGATATCGCTTCGCAGTGCTTCTTCACGTATAAATTGAAACACCCGAAGTACACCATCATATGTTAGAATGCTACTTTCAATCACATTCATAGTGGACTTATTGGGTGGACTATCCTTGCTGATGTTCTTGACAAGTCGGAAGTATCCAATAGTTTTGGAACCATCAATTATCACGTATGATAGGAAGTCATTCTCAAACTGCCGCTTATACTTCTCCTGAATTTCCCAGAGCTCCTTACTTCTAGGAACGTATACTAACAAATCACGATTATGTTCATCAAATAACTCCATCATAGCAGGGATGTCTTTCTTCTCTGCAAGTTGGACTTTGAGTTTCATATACTCTGGAGGTTTTTTCGTATCGAATGGGGGTATCTGATTTGTGCGAGTCCAGACTGTTCGGTCCATTGGAATAACAAAATCGTACCCAAACTGACGATAATAATAGGGGATTCCTTGAATCGTGGAAAGATCATACTTGCCATTGAAAAGCACACTGTCAAAGTGGGTCTGTAATAATCGATTGAAACCTCTCCTTCGATACTCCTTCAAAGTGCCAACCCAACCTAATTCAAGATTTTGAAGGGGAATGTTTTCATAATTCCATATACCAGGAATGGAATTTAGAGCTGATACTATGAGGTCCTTATCGAGATCACGAATATAGTAATTCATCTCTCTACT
>JABCTV010000018.1 GCA_018238205.1 Candidatus Thorarchaeota archaeon | reverse complement strand
ACAATGAAATGAATGTTTTAAAATGGACATCACTAAATCCTATGAACGCGTATAGTGCAACAGCTGCTGCTGCAAAAAATCCAACATAGAATACAGATCCCATCATTCCACCCAATTTGCCACGCAATTCCTTAGAGCCTATTGCTTGTAACAAAAATCCTACTGCAAGTAGACCCATGAAAGCACCAGTAAAGACTGAATATTGTTCAGTTCCTCCTATAATCCATGCAAATGGTTCCAGTATTGTTGAAGTTATTTCCCATGTAAATGATGTAATGGGAACTAATGAAATTCCTGCAAAGAGACCTAGAGCTGCCGCGATAATTCCTAGGATGCTTCCAAAACCTGCTAAAACACCTACGATATCTACGGGCTCGTCATCTGAAGTCTTTCTGCTTATCGCTGAAATTACAGAACTCAGTTGAGCCATTCTAAATTCCTCTTTTTTGGTGGTGAAGTCACCATCAATCGACTGAAACGAAGTCGAGCTCTATAAATGGTTATCGCTACGAGTAGGAAGCTCCGAATTTTGATGCACAAATACGTAAATTTTCAATGTCCACCGATAGTTGCAATTTATTGGTTTCATTTGGGTCCTATATGTGTATCAAACTTAGAACGGTGGTTTGTAAATATATTTTAGAGGGATTCCTGTGTTATCAAGCTCACAAAGAGTTGGGTGAAGAAATAATGACAGATAGATTAGAAGTATATCTTAAAGGAAAAAAACTCCCTATGAATAAGTTCGTAGAGAATGTGATAAACGACGTGATGGTTGCGATCATCGGTAATCTGCGAGATGTGGAAATAGACAAAATTACGAAGATTGAAATTGAATAGTTGACTGGAATTTTCAGACGGGTTAGGTGTTTCACAATGGCAGGTTATGGATGGACTGGCAAAATACTCTGGGTGGATTTGACAAATAGAACTTCAAGGACTGAAGATATTCCATCACAGGTCTATGAGAACTATATCGGTGGCAAAGGTCTTGGTGCATACTTGCTTTATCGCTCTCTAGAACCCAAGATTGATCCTCTTGGACCTGATAATATTCTATTCTTTGTGACCGGACCATTACAGGGACTCCCCGCCCCTAACGTTGGCAGATGGGCAATCGTAACGAAATCACCACTTACCGGTGCATTTCTTGATAGTCACTGCGGAGGTCCTCTAGGTCGAGAAATAAAGAAATCTGGATATGATGCAGTTGCAGTCATTGGTCAGTCTGATACACCAATAACGTTGGTCATAGAAGACCGCGAGGTGCGATTTGATGATGCTGAAAATCTCTGCGGAAAGGGTACCCATGAAACTACGAGAATCTTACATGAGCGAAACCCAAAGGGTTCTGCTGTATATGTCATTGGTCCTGCGGGTGAAAATCTGGTTCTTTCAGCAGTAGGATGTTGTGAGCTAGCACATCAGACTGGTCGTGGTGGTATAGGTGCTATTCTAGGGTCGAAGAATCTTAAGGGCGTTGTTGTGAAGGGAACTAAGAAGATCACATCAAAGCACCCTGAATCACTCCGTGAAATCAATACAATGGTAGCAAAAATTTGGAAGGAGAAAGAGGGTAGTGATTTCAAGAAATTTGGCACAGGGTCATTAGTAGAAATAGCTAATGCGCGAGGTCAATTTCCTACAAGAAATTGGCAAAATGGATTCTTTGAAGAATATGAAAATCTATTACCTGAAAATTATCAACATTTAGCAACTGGAGCTCATCTTTCATGTCCTCATTGTATTTTACGATGTACGCATGCTTACAAGATAGAAGACCCCAGTAATCCCGGCTCAGAGGTTGAGTCAACACTAGAATATGAAACCCTTGGATTATGCGGAGGAAACCTAGGTATTAGTGATCCTGTAGCAGTGCTGCGCCTGAATTTTCTTGCTGATGACCTTGGTCTTGATACTATAAGTGCTGGTTCCGCAATTGGATTTGCTATGGATGCGTTTGAGAATGGTATTCTGACAGAAGATGAAATTGGTTTCTCTCTACGATTTGGGGATGCTGAAGCAGCACTCAAACTTATGCGTAAGATAGCGTACCGAGAAGGAATTGGTGAAGTACTTGCTAAGGGCGTTCGTCTTGCAGCTCAAGAGATTGGTAAAGGCAGCGAAAAATTAGCTGTGCATGTAAAGGGACTAGAAACTCCAGCATGGGACCCACGAGGGAAGAAAGGTCTAGGACTTTCTTATGCAACTGCCGCAGTTGGTGCTAGCCATTTACGCGGTTGGCCTCAGACAACTGAGATGCCAGATTCATCTGCACTTGATGTGATAGAATCTATGGTTACAGAAAGAGATACGAAACACCTCACAGACTCAATGATTGTATGTCATTTCACTTGGAACTTTCCATTAAGTCGTGAGCACAAGATCACCTTAGTAAACGGTGCTACTGGGCTCGATTATGATTCTGAGAGCATTTCCAAGTTTGGTCAAAGAGTTGATACACTTACCCGTTTATTCAATATCAGAGAAGGCTTTTCCAGAAAGGATGATATCCTACCTCCGAAATTCTGGTCAGCTCAGATTGCTGGAATTGCAGAAGGGCGAAAGGCTTTCGTAGATAAGAACGATTTTGATAAGTCTCTTGACATGTATTATGATCTACGCGGTTGGGGTTCTGATGGTGTTCCCACAGAAGAAACAGTTGAAGAGCTTGGTCTTTCCTCGCTGGTAAAGCCGCAGTAATCTAGAAGATTCGTGCTCTGAAGTTTCTCCTCAAATAAACTTCCTTACGATCCTCTTTGAACCCTGCTTCAAAGTGTAGCCCAATCACATCTTGTCTTGATTCAGTGACTAATGTATCTAAGGCTCTAAGACCCTTATCTTCTGCAATATCGATAATTTTATTCAACATTTTTGAACCTAGATCTGTATGTTCTAATTTATCTTCTATCTCAAAATGTTGAATGAATCCTACCTTTCCCAATTTTGGGTCTTTGCCAATGTCAAGCTTGAGCGCTGCCACAACTATTCCATCTGTGACTGCAACTACGTACATTGTTTCCTGTATTGTTCCCACTGGTGTGCATGCAGCCTTAGTAGAAAATTCTTGAAAATTCTTTCCTTCTCTTGCATAGAATTCTTCTAATGCTGTTCTCTCTTGAGCTGTAGCAAGCCTGACATCGATATCCATGGGAATCTCCTCCGAACTTATTTGAAAAGTAATTTGTGCCCATTAGAAGTGTTTTGGTAAATCAATTCAAGGTAAAAGTTAACTTCTTTCTCGTCAATAGAATAGTGATGTCAATTGATCCAGAGTCTAAATCCGATTCGCTTCTGATTATTGTGTTAGTCGTATGTTTAATTATACTATTAATGGCGGTTGTAGTAATTCAAGCTCCCAATCTATTTGGCTAATCTCACCGCATAATCCTGTAGATATCTTGCATATTCTTTGTGAATTCGCTCTCGGGATATCTCAAAGTAACAACAAAGCGACTTCCGACTTCAATTAATAATGGTAGGAGCGGAATTATTGTTGCTACTCTCGCCTTGAATTTTGACTCCACTTCTTTGATAATTGCTTTATCTTCATAGATACTGGGTTTCTTGTTGATGATGATTCGAATTTCTGGAACCTGTAATTTTCTAGCAACACTCAGAGTAGCTGCAGTGCCTAGAAGGTCCTGTTCATCAATTCGAGCTACAACGAATAAGTAGTGAGCAGTAGCCATCGAGAGAAGAGTTTCTCTATCAAGACCTGGATGTGTATCTATGATTAGATAGTCGAGGTCTTTATCTTTAATCACATTTGTGAATCCTTTCTTGAGGTCTCCAACCTCGTATCCTTCTCTTAGGATTTTTGTAATATCAGTTGCAGTCATTGAGCTCGGAATGAGGAATAACTTTCCTTTCTTTATCTTCAGTCTATCTGTCAAATCCACACAAGTATCGGTGATATCACAAGTACCCCTGAGATAATCATTCAGGGTATACTTCATTTTTTCACGACCCATGCCAAATATCACATGTATGCCTGGAGAGGCTAGATCAGTGTCCATAACGGCGACTCGTTTACCATCAAGGGCTGCAATAGCGGCTAGATTTGCTGCTATATTGGACTTCCCGGTTCCTCCTCGAAAACTATGTATTGAAATTATTTTACCTGACATGACTCAACACCCTTTCATTTGACCATGTAACATTATTGCCAAGCTCGCCGAGAACTTCTTTTATTCTGGAAGCTTGAATACTTGTTCTTTCAGCTATCTCTTTGAGAGAGAGGCTTCCGTTGCAGTACTTCCAGATTGAATTGACGATATCATAGTCCCTTTTCTTAATTCCTATGACTTCGAGATAGGCATCAAATCGCTCATCTCTATCTTCAAGTACTGGAAACAGCTTGGTTATTCGAACCATTCCTTTAGCAATGAAGTTTGCTAACATTTCATCAGTTTGCTCTCTCTGAAGACCAGACAAATCATGTATATCGAGAACAGTATTCATTTTTCCTAAACCGTTAACAATTCTTAAAGCTCCAGCACTGAGCACCTCGGATGACTTTGAATACAGTAATTGAACTTCTTGTCTGATTTCTTCGATTGAATCAAGAGGTTCTACTGCGTCGAAGTCATAGAATGTGATTGGACCTTCCATCTTATCTGGGTCGAATTTCCTTCCTTCATCAAAGCTTGTAAGTTGTACAAGTGAGATGAAAGGACGTAGAAGTTCCATGTATGTTTTTTCAGAAAGACCCAGATTGATCACGAATGCACATACACACTTTTCATCTATTTTAACCATGAATAGTGCTGATGCCTTGGCTAGGCTAGAGTGCTCTCTAACCTCAATATTTTGCTTGAGTGAAGGAATGTAATCCAAGACAGCTTCTAATTCATATGCTCGAAGGTTTGATGTAGCTATATGACCATCGAATGTAATCAATCCACCTCTTAGAATATCACGATTGATTTCAACTTCTGCCATACTTTTCTTTAACCTATTGAGGTCTTTAGTAGGAAGCAGGATTGTCTTGTAGCGCCTAGCAAGGCCCGGAATTCCATCGAATTTGTGGAGTATGGTTTCAACCACATCCGCGAATGGCTTGAATCTCTTTGCATCTGGGATATCCTTCATGAGGTCCGTATAATACTTGCTGACAAAATGTTCTGCAAGATCTTGAAGGATTACTCTATGAATCTCTCCACTATCATCTTCAGAAACAAGTGCTATGAAATAGAGGTCTCCTTTTCGCTCCCAGACTAGCTTATTCTTTTCAAACGACATTACAGTAATTCTGTCTTGTTTAACTTCTTGAGCAAAAGAACCAACCGCTGAGAGGAATGCTGCTACGAGCTCATCCAACTTCCTTGATCCACTAACACTATAGTGGAATAGAAGAATGCCCGAGTCTCGTAGTACTACTATTTCTTTGACCATTGGGTGGCCTCCAATGTTGCGGCCGTGATATTGTAATCCCCTACCCTCTTAATTCCTTCGAGAAAGATTCATTCCTTCTCAACTAGTCCACTGACTTCGATTAAGTGCCACTCTACTTCTTCACCGAGTTTCTCAAGAACCTCATGCAATCTTTCTGGAACAACACCAAGACGTTCACTGATATCTACTAGAGGTCTATCGCCATTGCAAAATGATTTTGCTCGTTCTAATAGCTGGTAGTCTTTATTTGGCAATCCAATAAGATCAAGATATGCATCGAAACGGCTATCGTTGCTCTTGATAAATGGACATATTTTTGAAACCTTCAGAAGCCCCCGTATTGCTAGATATTCGATAATATCGGAGATCTCGTCTATTGAAACGCCTAAGTTTCTACTCATGTCGTAGATTGATGTCTTTCCATTTATCTCTGGAAGAATTCTGTTACCTGCACCACCGAAGTCTCTATGAAACTCATCAAGAAAACCTCCAGACCTGATGACGAGATCCATTGTATCTTTCTTGACCTCAGGTATCACAAAGGCACTCAGACTTGACATTATGATTAGGATGCCTTCATAGTATGTAAAGACTCCACGAACTTCATGTTCAAAATCCATAAAGACGTCAAGAATGGGGATATCCATTGATAGCTCTGTCTGGTAACGCCCCATGAATTTCCTACTGAGTTCTCTGAGAAGAGCTCTAAGTACTTTTTCTGATGAACCTGTTTCAACTAGGAAAATAAAAAGACATGAGTCTTCGATTTGTTCGTACAATAATTCTGAACCCTCAAAAGTTAAACTCTGAATTGACCGCTCTCCAAACTCTGTTGCAAAGCTAGTTATTGCACTGAGGAATCCAGATAGCAATTCATCCAATTTTCTAACATCAGAGCATGAATAATGGAAGATGGGTGTGCCTCCAGAAGTGAGAACCATGAATTCTTGTACGCCAAGTTTCCCAGCCAAATACACTCTCTCCGTCTATAGTTGAAAATTTTATTCACTTTAAGTATTCGCTATAACCTCTAAATAATTCGAAACGTTTCAAATCACTCGTGGGTTATAGGCGAAACATCCATATTCCGTCATTATAGGATTTAATTGAGCTAACTTAAGGAGAGAATGAAATGCTTGAGTATCGAGAGTTCCCATATAGAACAGTAATCACATTCCTGCTATTTTCAGCTCCACTAGCGTTATGCATCTATGTTATCCTTGGTCTCTTATCTGGAACTCTCTTTGATATGACTTTACTCGAACATCATGGACTCCTTGGATTTGGTGCTCTTGCAGCGGTATTTACTCTTCCACTCACTGGAATTATTGCTGATCGCATCAAGCGTTTGGACCCACTGATCTATGTTGTATCAGCTGTTCCAGCAATCATTGGCATTTGCCGCGTATTGCCGCTATTCAGTACAAGTATAGCAGAACTGAACCTTGCTCTTGTAATTTCTTCATTTGCAGGAATAGCCGCGCTTCTCGTTCTTTGGATTCTTCGTCTTGGACAGAGTGTCGTGGTCAGGTATAGAGGTCGAACGGTAGCGCTCTTTCTCAGTATATCTATCCTATTACTTGTGATATACTCCATGATTGATGTGAGTACAATCTTTTCTGATTCATATGGTGCAATACTCCCATCCATCGTTAGCTTCATTGTCATCGTAATATCTTTGGGATTAAAGCCTTGGCGTCAACCAAGGGTTTCGCTTACTGTTTCAGGAAATCCTGAACACTATTTCATTCCAACTGTCTTCATCTTGGCTTCTCATTTACTCTGGTATATGGTCACGAAATTGAGCATCCAAGAATACTTTGCTAGCGATTCATCCTTTGTTTCACTAAGTCAATTTGTCGGTCTTGGTCTTTTCGAACCAGTCATTCTCTGTGCTGGAATAATACTTGCAGGACTAATGGCTGATAAAAGGGGACGGAAGACCACATTCAGCTTCCTTCTTTTATTAATGGGTTTACTAACAATCTTTGGATCTGCCTTTTACAATGGATTTTTCCTAGACCCGAATCTAACAGGTCTACTTGTTGGCCTTCTGAGCTTTCAACGATTCATTGAAGGGTTCTTACTTGGTATCTGTCTGTTACTGATTTGGCCTGAACTAGGACCTGTACAAACTAAAGGACTAAGACTTTCACTAATCTGGTTCTTCTTTCTGGGTTATATGACCCTCTTTTGGGCATTAGATTTGAATGCAATAGTATTCAGTTTTTCATTTGTTGTTCCTGATATCGTTGTTACCGTAGGGGGACAATTTGCAATTCTATCTTCACTAATAGCTCTATATCTAATTGGACCACTACCTGAAATATTAGGTAGAGAAATTGAGGTCGAAGAACTTGCTCTTAACTTTGATGAAAAGCAAGTGAAGCAGACTGTGGATGCATTTGTAGGAGATGATGATTTTGACTCAATTAGAAGCCAAGTCGATATAATGGATGCCGGTGCTGAAATAAGTGATGATGATATGAGTGAGATACTTGGTGAGGAATTTAAAGATATGATGCCTCTTCGCAGTGTGCCAGGAATTGGTATTGCATTAGAGAAGAAACTCAAGGTTGCTGGTTATGATTCTGCTGCACAGTTGGCCGGAGAATCTGCACCGAGATTATCGCGAAAAGTTGAAGGTCTAAGTCTAACTCGAGCTGAAAAAATATTGAAAGATGCTAGGTCCGTTGTAAAGAAGAAAATGAAGAAGAACAACAAATACTAGTTGATTCTTCTACTTGGGCTTGTCCTTCAATTTCCTCTTAGTCTTGATCTTTCCATCAGAACCATGTGGAGTACGATAGACTGTATCTTGTCCCTTTTCGAGCTCTCTTGCTTCATCTGCTAGCATTGCAGCCGCACGCATCATCTCATGTCCTGTAGCAGCCATTGGAATGTAGTCTTCTGACTCTTTGATTTTGAAACAAGCCCTAGAAGTTACAGCCGCAACTGATTCAGCAATCTTGAGCGCTGCAAACGCCTTAGCTCCAGCGTATGGATTTGTAAAATTAGCATACTCCATGGCTAGATCCGCAGTGATAGTGACTGAAGGCAATTCTAGATTCTTTCCAGACTTTATCTGCTCTATTGAATTTCCAACAATAGTTTGAATTGCTCGAATTACTCCACCAATGGAAAATACTTTGAGAACGTCTGAATTGAAGAGCACCATTTCAGATGGGTCAAGAAATTCAGCACGAGCTCCAATCATTGAATCTGATGGAATGATAATGAAGCCTTCTCCCTCCTGGGCAACAAGGATTTTCTTTCCCTGCTCATCTTTCTTTTGCCAAGCCTTCTTCGAAGGAGCATCTGAAATGGAGATTACTGGAACACTATTTTCTAGAAGATTCGTTCTTAATTTGGTAGGCCCCTCTAATGAAGCATTTGGGCTAACAAGGAGCACTAGGCATGGTTCGTAATCATTGAGAGAATCCACAACAGTCATACAAGAATCCAGATCCATCTTCGCACCACTTGAAAATACTCTAACTTCAAGGTCTTCACGTTCTGCTCTTTCATCGAATATAAGATCAAGGAGCGGTGATGCTGCGATGCATCCTATCTTCACAACTGCTAATTTCATTGATACAATCTCCTCTTGTTCTCCAATCGCTGTAGAACACGGATGTGGTGAGATGTTCATGATAAATAAGTTGTCCATTGATCTTGGAACTAGTTCTCCGAAAATGATCTTGATGTATACGTGCTGCAATCTTCACAGAACACTTCGTAGTCCCAATACGAATCCCCACTAGCAACGCTAACTGACTATTGTGCATAGATGACTTTCACGTGTTCGCTGTCACAATTACCGCAGCCATGCATGTTACAATTTTCTTTCAGCGGATGTTCTTCGATAGGAACTCCAGCTCCTCTGAAAACTTTGCCGTCCCAATCATTGCCTTCATCCGGCACAAGTTCATCATCGTATAGCGTCTTCCAATCTTTGGATGCGAGACGTGGTACATCTTGCACTTTTTCATACAGCATTTTACCATATCACCTTGGTAGAAATAATTCTAAGTTCATTGTTTGAAGTAATATGCAAGCCCTGTACCAGATAGAAGATCTGCGCCCTTTAGCCGCTTTCCACAAGTAGCACAATTGAAAACAATTTTTGGATCATTGGAAGCTGTACCACATTCATTGCACAAAGGTTCAACATCGATTATTGCTAATTCGTTTACTTTTACTGGTTGCTTGCAACTCAAACATATGACCTCTGCAAGATCATCCGCAAGTATTGCATGAAATTGATTACTACACTTTGGACAAAAAACTGTATACACTTTATGGATATCAACAGATTGACAATTTGGACAAAGTAATTCTATTGTGAGTTCCGAACTTCCACACTGACGACATTCAACTCTGCGACCATATGTTCTCGATTCAAGCACTTCTTCGTCTTCTAAGTCTTTGAGAAGCCTCGATACTTCCTCATCATCATTTCCAAGAGCATCATAAGCTTCTGGATATCTCACGGTAGCTTTCATGACATGTTTGGGTTTAACCG
This sequence comes from Candidatus Thorarchaeota archaeon, assembly GCA_018238205.1. Taxonomy (GTDB): domain Archaea; phylum Asgardarchaeota; class Thorarchaeia; order Thorarchaeales; family Thorarchaeaceae; genus SMTZ1-45. The sequence goes on along the minus strand of JABCTV010000018.1, from coordinate 20,899 downwards.
ATTCAATCCTTTTTTCAAGCATGTCTCCAACAAGCTGTTTTACTCCTGGGTTGAGTAGAAGCTCTTTTCCACTAGTTTCATCCATGAGGTCATGCAAAACGAGGAAAGCTTTCTCTAGCTCTTTATCCCAATGGTCACTATTGAAATCTACATGGGGGATTAACCGAACTAAATTACGTTCAACTGCAGAGCTATTTTCTCCGTCGTTCAGAAGAATTCCCAAGCAGCTCGGAGGGTGCATAAATGAGATCACAAGACCGCTTTGTATTTTGGAATATCCAATCTCAGAGTCTTGGTTGACCCCATGTCCCATAAAGATCGTTACAGCTTCTTCACTCGTGAGTGTCGTAGATTCAGGATATGACCGACCAACCATTGGTCCAAGACGGTCATCCCACCATATAGAGAAGATTGCCTTTGGCACGATGTGTATCCCCAGCGTCAAATGTGTCCCATACAGAGAAAGCCTTAGCTTTACTGTAACATCTGTTATCTGGAGTTTCTGCATCGATGCCCTTTAGTTCTTACTGTTAGGTATCTCGACTACCGAAGAGTATAAAACTCAACTCTGAAGTTCGACGTTTCATTACATGTACATTGACACACAGGATGTTTCATAGATGATATCATCAAATCAAAGTCGTTTCATATTCGCACTCATGCTGACCTTCATAATTCTTGCACCATGTGTCATTAGTGTCAGCAATACTAATGCTTCAATCGCTCCAACAAATACGATGGAGCTTGCTGCTCCTACCATAACAGGCCTTACCTTTTACGAGTATGAAAATGGGAGTGTCGGTGAAACCCTTGAGTATGATGCATTTGATGCAAATCCTAAGAACTATTCTGTTACCGTTGATGGATCTGATTATGATAGTGGTACTTGGGACGGTGGTTCAATCACAGTATATCTTGTCTATTTATATACACGGGATTTGATTGATTCTATTCCACAAGAATTCACTTTTGTTGTAACTGTTTTCAACGATGCTGAAGAATCTGCTTCGATTACAACTACCGTTAGTATCATTCAGGATGTTACTGGACCAATTATCGAACAACCTGCAAATATTACTTACGAAGAAGGTAGTTTTGGAAATGAAATCCAATGGAATATCACTGAATCCAATCCTGACTTTTACAATATATCAAGGGTGTCCAACGAACCAAGTTCGAACTCTACTGTACTAGAAACTGGTAGCTGGAGTGACAAAGAAATAGTGATCAATGTAGACGGTCTAAATGCAAGTCGCTGGTATATCTACACGCTCTTTGTTAATGATACATCCGGACTGAATTCTACAAGTAGTGTTAATGTGACAGTTCTAGTTGATTTAACCAATCCTGCAATTTCATCACCAGATGACATAGCATTCGAGTTTGGGGATACTGGATTTGAAGTTCTTTGGGAAGCATATGATTCCAATCCTATGAACTACACAATTAATGGAATCATTCACTACAATGATACACTCTATGGTAACTTCACCGAGTTTCATTCTTTTAGCAATATCACTCAACCGAGTTGGACATTTACTGATCCCGATGGAGGAAACATCAGCATCTTACTTGATGGTCTCTTTTTAGGAAATTACACTTTCAACATCACAGCTTTCGATACTTTTAACCGATCGACTACGGACTCAGTATATGTAAGAATTTATCCCGATATCAGAGCGCCAATCATTGATGCCGATGAAGATCTAGAATACGAGGAAGGTTACACCGGTTACAACATAACTTTTGGTACTGAAGAGAATAACCCGTTATTCTACAATCTCACCTTAGATGGTATAGTACTGATGAATGGTACCTGGCGAGGTGAGAATTTCACCATTGATGTTGACGGGCTTGATGTTGGTATTCACGAATATAATATGACCCTAGGTGACTTCTTTGGTTTCAACTCCTCTGTAATAATTCATGTTGAAGTGACCTTTGACATTCATTTTCCTATCATTGAAGAAGTACATGTACTCCAATCACTGTCCTCGCAGACAACAAACAATCTAACAGTTCAGGCATATGTTTGGGATCTCAATATGATTACTGACATCACAATTGAATGGGGTGTTGGTGACCCTGAGAGTGCTACTTTCGAATCTGAAACCTCAAACATGACCTCTTCTGAAATAACTGACTTCTTTTCTGCCAGTCTCGGTGAGTATTCACATGGAGTAATTGTTTGGTATAGGATTTCTGCAACTGATAACTCATCACAACAGAATACTGAAATCACTGAATGGAGTAATGTTACAGTTTCAATAATGAGTTACCAAGGCGTATCACCACTGTTATACGGAATTGTCGGTATTCTTGGTGGTTTGTCACTCATAGTGTTTGTAGTTCTATACTATAGATCTAGGAAATAGATTGGTTGCTTGGTGGGGAATATCCTCACCAAGAATCCTCTCTTCCTTTTTGGCTTCATCAGTGTGAAGATCTAAGTTTGTAGTATTTGTTTTTCTTAAAACGTGCTGAGTTTGCAACTGTTCTCACTGATTTCGCTTCGAGTTGTTCAGCTTCAATAATTCCTGCATCCAAGGTTCCTTGTAGTACTTTCTCTCCCAATGCAGTACGAACCAAGACCGTTGTCCATCCCTCATCTGATCCAATGTTTCCACATGAGAGGTCTGAGTTCATTCCGGTCAAGTCTTGACAATAGGAGCAAGAAGTAGCGGCTGCTGAATCTAATTCCTTAACCGGCCAACTTTTTTCACTGTCATCTAGGTTGACCGTGAATTGACCTCCTGCAATTTCAAAACGTTTGACATCTTGAATATCGATTCCATCATCCTTCAAGAATTTTGTAAGGTCTGCGTAATTGAACGATTCCATGCAGAAGAGACTAATCTTGAAGACACTCGCTTCAGTATCCACAGTGAAGAAACCTGCTGGATGCGATTCCATTCTTTCAATAGCGTCAATATTGCAAGCTGTTCCTACGACCGCCTGCTTCGAGAGACCTTCTTTGAAACCTTCAATCATTTCAGAAACTACTTGAGCATGGGAATAGATAGTACCAACACAGTCGTATAGCTGCACTTTGTCGGTGACTCTCTTGGCAATTGGTAACCATGGGATTTCTGATGACTGACATGCAACTACTGCTGCTTCAATCATTTTACTCTCAAGCATGAATTCCAGAAATGCTGTAACTGCTCCACCGTCCTGACGTTGATGCTCTCTAAGAGACCTGACCTTCCAAGCACTCTTGATGTTGCCAATCAATTCGTTTTGAATTGCAAACGCCCGAGGACACATTGCATAACATATTCCACATGAAGTACACTCACCGGTCAAAGTTGGTATATACTTGTTCTCAATACGTTTCCCAGAAATTGCATCGACAGGACAACCTGCAACACAGGAGCCACACTCAATGCAAGCACCAGTAGCTATGACTTCTCTCTCTAATTTCTTGAAAGCATATCTCTTTGTTTTTTCTTTGAGAACTTTCTGGATTTCGTCAACTGTTGATTTATAGTCGTGGGGCATTATCGTTCACCATGTGGGTCAATGAAATTCAAAATGACACACCTCTTATATAGTGATAGTGGAACTACTAAGGGAACAAAAAAATCGACGAAAGAAAAACCCGAAAGGAAGTACAAGATGAATCTTAGTACGCTGATTTGTACTAATTTCGCTGGTGTGAGGTTTCTTAGAGTGAAATCACTCGGAACTATAACCATGTGTTTCCCTCATGTGCATGAGGATACAAAGGACATACTACAATCCGCAATGGATAAGGCAAAAGACTACGGTGACTTTGCTGAGATTCTGTGCAACCGAGTTTGTACTGAGGTGGTCGATCCACTGACTACATATTTTGCTTATTATTTCGCTTACAATCAAGGTTATTTCAAACTCTTTGATAGACTACAAGTAGCAGGCAAACATTCCGTATTAGCACAACCTCTCCTCCTTAATGTTAATGCTGATCGAGGAATGAGTGTTGCATGGAATGAGTGTCAGAAATCCATTGCAGTAGCTCTTGAAGTTGCTGAAAGTGATTGGATTGCATGTCATATCTATCTTGCGTGGAGAGTAATGGCTGAACGAATGTATACAGAGAGTTACACAGACTCTGGAGTTATGCGCGTTCTTGAATCGAAGATAGACGATGACAACGATTTTAGTTTCTTTATCTCATACCTTTATGGAATCAAGGGAGACAGACACAGAAAGGAACGAGATTTTGAAGAAGCAATGAAAATGTATGACCAAGCTATAATACACGCAAAAAAACACGACGATCTCTTATCATATGCTTTTTTACTGGCTGATAAAGCAAACATGGTAAAAAGGACAAATGTTGAGGAGGCTCTGAACCTCCTAGATTTGCAACGAGAGGTATGTGAAACTATTGGATATGCTGAAGGATTGGGACATAATAATCTACAATTAGGACACATCGCAATGGCAAAAGGTGAGTTTAATCTTGGTATACACCACCAAAATGCATACCTTCAGACATTGATTCATCTGGGTAAAAATAACTATGATGCAGCTAGACTTATCGCTATGTTGTATAATCTGATGGGAGATGGAGCAAGAGCATTAGAATTGATTGACTGTAATAGATATGAATTGAATGCTAAACCTATTTCTTTTGCTCTTATTAATGAAGCATGGGCCATGGTGAATCTTCGCAGATTTAGCGATGCAGAAATAATACTCTCGCAAGCTAAAGAACTTATTTTGAAGAGTGATGATGAAGTACGACTAGCATTAACTTACTTTGTTGAAGGATTAATTGAAAAATCTCGAAACGATTTCGCTGCTGCATCCTACACCTTTGATAGGGCTCTTAGCATATTTGAACGATATTATTCTCACGCATTCATTAACTTGACTTTAGTTTATCTTGCAGACATTGAGATTGACACATTTTCATATGAAACTCTGAATGAGAGTCTAGACTTCTCCGGTCCAATGATGGAAAAGTTGTGGGACCACGTTCGAAAGAATAATCTACCTGGCATAGACGCTCAATCCAAGCTGCTTAAGGCTAAGTTCCTATTCAAACAAGGACAAGTTGAACAATCAAAGAAGCTTGTTAAGGAAGTTCAAAATATTTCGAAATCTTCAAACATGCAATATCTTGAAGATATGGCAAAATTGTTGCTCCCAGAACTATCGCTTTGAAGCCGATTAAGAAATAGCTGAAGCCTTGAGCAAAGTACTTCATCAATCAGCCTTTTAGAACTTCAAGAGCAATGTCCTTTGCAGTGTCTTGAACATCTTGCAGCTTTGTAATCTGTTTTTTCAGTAAATCAAACTTATCGAGTTGCGGAAGTAGTGTCTTTTCCACTATAGCCGCCACTGCCTCAGATCTGCTTTTGAAGATATTAAGTTTGACAAGAATGTCTATTAGTTGAATCACTTCATTATCTAGACGTGTCATGACTGGTACTTCGCGTTTGGTTACAGTTTCTTCAATTGACAATTCTTCACGCATCTCATCTCTCAAACTGCGTGTAGATTCGCTTTTCTGTTTCTTCTTCTGTACCAACAAAGATGTCTCCACTAACTGTTTGATTTTGTTATTACGTCTTAAATCCTTCCCCATAATGTAATATGGTAATACTTATTACATTATTACTGCATTCTACTAATAATAATTTCGTGATTTGTCAAAGAATCACGTATTTTGGAGGAGAGATATTGAAAACTGAAATATTGAAAATTTCTGGTCTTCTTATTGGTCTGATTTTTGTCTTCTCTTTGTTCCCGCTAGCATCAGCTGCTGTGGTGTGGAGTGACAATTTTGACGATGGCAATTATGATGATTGGAATGTAACAGTAGGAGATTGGAGAGTCACTGATGGAATATTGGAAACATACTATGTCGATTCATATGAAACTGGAATATGGCACGACAGCTCTCAAATCGAGGGAACCTGGAGTTTTGATGTATATCATGGATCTAGTAGTTCCGCCCATGAAAGTGTTTGCATGTTTATGGCGAATGGGACTGACACTCCAACTGATTATTATGGCTATGGAATTCGTTTCAGCGTAAACAGTATCTTCTTGGTGAAACAAACGGGAAGTTTTCTTTCCTTAAGTTCCTTGGCCTTTGTCATGATTGAAGGACTCGTAACTACATGGACACATATTGATGTAACTCGTAACTCTGCAGGTGAGTTCAATGTCTATTTCAATGCTACATCTACAATTGCAGAGCCTGATATTACTGTTGTACATACTGAGTACAGTTACTCGGAGAGGTTTGTTGTGGCGACTGCAGGGATTTTGCTCAAATTAGACAACGTCATTGTTGATGATACGATTCTAATCACACCACCTACTACAACCACTACAACTACAACAAATACAACAACTACCACAACCAATGGTGGAACCACGCCACTACCGATTGACACGACTCTACTCATAGCCGGAGCTGGAGTCGTAGGAGTTATCATCATAGCTGTAGTTGTATTGAAACGACGCTAGATCAATATAACCATGTGAGAGGAGGGGAGGGGACCCTCTCACACCATTTCTTTTTGTTGTCAATGTTTTGTTCTAATGAGGGTGTTATAATTTGACATCTCATATTCAGCGATAGCGGAACAACTAAAGGTGCGGTCAATTGTCAGGTAAGCGAAGAAGAGAGGTCCGTCACATGAAACTTTCCACAGAACAGATAGAGATGCTCCTTGATACAAGTGAGGCGCAGGTGTGTGTAACAGATGAATGCTGTGTACAACTGGTGGCAGTTGCCGACCTCCCCAGTAGATTTGGAGAGTTTCAGATATGTGGATTCATCAGCCCTTGCGATCAAAAAGAACATACTGCAATCATCAAGGGCGATGTAGTTGATAAAGAGGGAGTAGTGACTCGTGTGCACTCTGAATGTCTCACTGGAGATGTGATGGGAAGTAAAAGATGCGATTGCAGGGATCAATTATTAGAGTCGCTCAAGATTATTGAAAAAGAAGGGGCTGGCATTGTACTCTATCTACGTCAAGAAGGTAGGAACATTGGTCTCACAGAGAAGATCAAGGCATATGCTCTACAAGATAAGGGACTGGATACTATCGATGCGAATATTCACTTGGGCTATCAGCCTGACGAAAGGGACTATGGGATAGCTGCTAATTGTCTCAAGAATCTCAAAGTTAAGTCAATCAAATTACTTACGAATAATCCTGAGAAGATTCAGCAATTAATGGCTGCTGGAATCAAGATTGACGAACGACTACCATTGATCATTGAACCATCCGAATACAGCCGCGCTTATCTAGAAACCAAAGCTGCAAGGTCTGGACATCTGCTGGGAGATCTCTCAGAAACCAGAGACGTTGAACGCATCAAAGCAATGGCTGATGAAATGAGCAAAGATTCGAGCTAGTTCCTCACTTGGCTGTAGTCTTTGCTGGTGGTTTCAGCACTTTTTCTATATGCTCCTTCAGAGTATCTTCTGAGTTGTCTGCTTTTACGAAGACCGGCACGTTATCAAGACCTGTGGCAATATAGCTTGAAAGCAACCATGATCCTGGAGGAAATTCAAGAGTCTTGTCAAGTATACTTAGGTCGATTTGGAATGAGCTACTCACTACTGTCCTGTCATAGGGTCTCGGTAGGGTTCCAACAAAGAATGTGTGAAGCTGTTGCATAATGTTTGTGTTTAGATAAGCAATTCTCTGAGTGGCAATAGCTCCCCCTAAACCGTATTTTCTTCCTTGTCTTAGTAGACGTTCCACTGCATTGCTGCAACGTTCTGTTAGACCTCTTGGATTGCTAGGTATGAATTCTTGTGCTTCATCGAAAACAAAGAGAATTTGAGGTTTAATCTCAAATTTCCTTTTTCGATACTTGAGAGCAGCTCCAGTCAATTTTATGACAAGCTCTCGAAGTACATCCGGATCTGCCATTGATATACAAATGACTCGTTCTGGACCCGATAGCATTTTCAGAATATCTTTGATTGTTACGCCTGTCTTAGTTGCTTTCTGGCCTCTTTCCAAATTGCGTCTAAGACTGCTACGTGTTGTAGCCCATGCATAAACTCCAGAACTTGAATGAACACTGAAATTCTCAGCCGCAGTTTTTGCTTTAATTGCAAATTGATCGATGAAAGTTACATCTAGGATATCGCTATTTATCTTATTATTATCTTCAATCCAATCATTTACAAAATCTAACGTTTCTTCAATTGCCTGAATATAATGAGGTTTATCTAAACCTTGACCAGCCCTCATATCTTGAATCTCTTGAAGCACTCCACCATAAGTTGGAATTTGAGTTAGTGACTGGTTGTAATGAGTAACATGGCCATCATCAAACAATTTCTTGAGTACTTCATTAGCTCTATCATCATCTTCAAAGTCACGAGGCTTAACAATGGATCGTGCAAACTCATCAGGAGAATTGGCTTCTTCTTCAAGTATTATTTTTCCTGGAATCTTGGGGTCTGAAAATATATCACTAATGAGAAATGGATATTCACAGCTAATATCAAAGATAACAATTTTTGTATCCTTTGTATGGTATAGTATTCTTCTGAACAAATTTGCGAGCAGATTGCTTTTGCCTCCACCAGTGAAGGAGAATACTCCAAAATGATATCTGACTAGCTTGTGAAGGTCAACATAAATCGGGACTTGTTCATCTGATTCCAAAAACATTCTAAGGGTTCCAACCCGAGGATCTTTCTTTGGATCTTGGAATGATGTTTTACTCTTGAAACCAATGGCATCTTTTACCTTTGAATTGTATATTTCATCGACTGTTTTCATATTGATTACAAAGACTTCCTCCCCAAGGAGCGGATACGAAAACCCTTTCCTGAATTCTGTTTCGCCTTTAGAATTAAAGACTATATCATAATTTATTGGGATAGCAGTCAAATGAACCATCATTGTTGCTTGGTCATCAGTAGACCAATCAGGTACAGACTGCTCTATAATCTCCATTTGCATGGGATAGTAATGACTATCACTGACTCCTCCCAATCCATAGTGCAGAGGCCAAACCTTACTGATTACCATGACGGTGTATCGTTCAATTCCTTCTTTAGCTGATTTCTTTGATTGCCCCTTGAAATTCTTGACTGCAAGAAGCATTCCTTCTTCCAATTGTGCCATGAGTTCCTTGTTGTATCGAATCTTAATTCGACAATCGTACCTGGCTGCTGAACCGGCCCATTCTGATGTGTAATTTGCAGAAATGGGAATAACCCTCGCTAATCTACCATCGAATGCGCCATCGAAATCCGTAAAGTGTTTTTTATGAAGTTCTTCTTGATTGCTCATGACTAGATCTCCTTTCTCTAAAACTACTGAGATAGAATAGGAACTCTCGTAGGTCTGGACGATTTATCAACCAGTTACCTGTGCTCTCGACCATCCCTTGTGTTTGTGTGAAATGGTATTTTGCTATTTTATCAGCAACGAATAGTGGTTTAAGATGACCGAATAATTCTGGAATACTCATACTTGTCATTGCTTTGAATAGTGGTATAATGAATGATTGGACCTGATTTTCTTGCCCCTCGTAGAATACAACGTCCACTGGCTCTGGATAATCTGGTCTATTTTCATAATCATGTTTGAGACTAACAGTCTGTGCGGGTTGACCATCAAAATCTGGATACATCAGACGGTCGTAAAGCAATACATTGCTTCTAAGTTTGGGATCAGAGCTTGCTTGACAAAGCTGAAAGTAGGACTTGAGAAAAGTTCTATCAAGAGATATTTGATTTCTTCTTGCACCTGATACTAATCCTGGTGTTCTCTCAAGATGTGGTACAATCGTTTTGAAGGCGGTATCATATTCCACTGACGCCCATGGAACCTTCAATTGTTCACGTTCATGAAGTGATATCCACTGGAGAATCATTCGGTCGGTATCTGGAGTATCTTCACGTCTATCTGTAAATCCACCATTGAATCTCCCTACAAAGTTTAGAACGGGCAATACCTGTCTCTTGAGGTCTCTTGCAGAAGTGTCCTTGGCAACTCCTATCAGAAGGATGTGATCTTTCCAACATTTCTCTACGGTCATATAGAGTGAAACCAAACTTAGGAATGCAAGATCGCTCGTTGTTAACCATCGACCATTTATCTTGAAACGTTCTTCATAGCCAACCTCGGGATCCGTAGAAAAGAGTCGTCCACACACATCTTCTATTAGTGACTGCATTCTTTTCTTTAGGCCGCGGTACTGAGGCTTTAACACAAAATGCTCTTTCTTTCTGACAAAAACTCCCTCTGCATCTCCCGTGCCTTTGATTCCTTTCTTGAGTTCTTTATCCAATCTTGCTTGTCTGAACTCATTGTCAAGACCCATCTTTTCTATTAGCTCTTCACGCGTGAGACTATTTCCTTCTGCATTTATGAGTTCAACGATAACTCTGGGTAGGAGAAATTCTCCACGAGCAGACGGTGTTCCCATTTTCAAGTTTCCAAATAGACGTCGTGCATAGATCCATTCTGTTTTAGTCAGCGGTCTACCATCTATCTTGTATCCAATAAGCCCGCATTCCTTGTCTAGATTTAGTCGAAAGTCAGAGGTTTCTGCATAGAAGGATGCAACCTCGGACGAAAAGACTCGATCAAAAAGAAGGATATCAACAGGGTCTTCGGAACTAACAAGTTGGTATCCCAGATAGAATTCTGATAGACCCATCATGAAGTCTGCAAATGCTGAATTGTCAACTACCCATGAATCACTATAGCTTATTGAGTGGTCTACTTCACCATTTTCAGATCTCACCAGGAGTGTCTGATCTATTTGGGGTACTTCACTAATGTAGATGGGAAGGACACTTGATACACCGACTCCGTGTTCTAAGTATTTCTCATCATAGGAGATTATTGAATCTCCATTGTCTTCAATCTTAATGCTGCCAAAAGCTGGGTAAGCTCCTGCGAAAAATATCAGAAGGTCAAAGATATCATATTTGAGTACTGTGCCATCAATACCAGCAAACTTGAGATTTCTTTTTCCAAAGAACTTGTCTACAAATTTTGGGTCAAACGTTGCTGAATCATATGAAAGTAGTAACTTTGACATGAATTCATCGTATACTCCCTTGAGACTCTCAAATTTCCCTTTGTAATCTAGGACCTGTTTTTGAGCACCTCCAAGTAGTAATCCTCCTGTCTGCTTGAGGTGCCGCGCAATGAAGGAAGAGTCATCATCCATAGTAGTCCCCACAACTCCGGACAAGTATTGTAGTGTACAAGCCAAGATAAGAACGTTACTCGGCATTAGCGAGTGTTCTAACTTGTCGTTTTTTCCTCGTTCATATCATCGCTATTATCTTCTAATGACCCATTCTGTGTTTTCTGCGCACCTGGTAATTCGATTGATTTCACAGCTGGTATCATCAGGAGAGCGAACACCAAAGTTGCAATACCTGCATACCCAAATAAGAAACTGAGACTATTGCTTATCTCCCATATGTATGCTCCAAAGGAAAATGCAAAGAATCCTATCATACTTGTTGCATAACGATAAGTGCCTAATGCCCGCCCCTTCATTTCTTCAGGCACACTTCCTGCAACAATCGTGTTTTCAGCACCTATCCAAAGTCCAATTGGAAGCGCCCACATAATATTCAGGCCAACTAAGACCCAATATCCTTGGAACATTGAGAATGCTATTATTATGATGGCATTTCCTACGAGAGCTACAACTATTGCTGCTTTTACATTTCTATCCGCAAGTGTACCCGCGAAATAGAGGAGTATTGCACTTGTGATTGAAAAGGCTGACCAGGCGTATCCGTAGTATGCTGCACTAATTCCCCACTCGCCAACAACTAGATTTCCAAGATATGGAACAGATGCTCTCATGAAAAAGACGAATCCTGCGATACCAATGACAAACTTCCAGAAATTCTTCCCAAGACCTCGGAAAGCAATCACAGGTCCTTTCCTTGCTTTCTTGATTACATCTTTTCCTAGGGATTCTCTTACGAATGCAAATGTAGCTACGAGAGCTATGACCGCACCAATAGATGCGATAAGATGCAAATGACTTGCTGAGTATCCATTCTCAAGCATTAGTCCTGCGAGAATGGGACTAAGGCCATCTACAACAAAGGCAGGTAATAGCACCATAGTGAATGTTCTTGCACTATTTGATCCACCCTCTGCTACAATTTCATCAGCTGGGATTGCAGCTGTGATAACGAGAATTGATGCCCACCCAAACTGTGCGATACCATATTCTATAGCAATTAGCGGCCAAGTAGGGTTCAACCACATTCCAAGAAGGCCTATCGCCATTGGGATGAAAGAAATGACCATTGTATTCTTTCGCCCAATAAAGTCTGCGATGATTCCGGATGCCATGAATCCCATAATCATTGCTAAGGTTCCAATTGAGAGTACTGTTCCAATCTGCCATCGTAGTACTCCAACTTCAAACTCAAGAAAGATACTGAATTCCCAAGCCCACAAGCTCATTGCAAATTGAGCAATACCTGTTACCAAAGCTAGGCGCCACAGATTCATGTTAAGTCCCAGAACCTTTCTGGATCTACCGCTCATTACTACAGGATATGGCTCAGAATCTGCGGGCATAAAATCATCTTGAGAAATTGTTATTGTTCTCCTTATGATGGTGCCTATCTGAGCGTTAAACCTCGTATCACACAACCTTAAAGTATTCGAGGACAATCAAAAGTTAGAGAACAAAAGACACTGAGGCCTTTTGCTATTGATATCTTTGGAAGATGCTGATTTACGACTCAATCGAGCAGTCACATTTGAGTGGCTGTACACAAATGGTCTAGGCGGCTATACATCTTCCACTATTGTAGGTCTCAATGTAAGAGGATATCATGGTCTATTGGTATCATCATTGAGCCCTCCTGTTGATCGTTGGCTCACTCTTTCACGAGTTGATGAGGCAATTGTGAACAAAGACGGAGAGTGCAATCTGAGTACGCAGCAGACCACTGAAGGTGTTACACACAGAGGATATCGGCACCTTCGACGTTTCGAGCTCAACCCATTGCCACAGATGGTCTATAAGACCGGTTGTGTTGAGCTTGAGAAGACCGTCTTTATGGCCTACAGAAGGAATCTCACTGTGGTCAATTATGAGCTTAAGAATACAGAAGAAACGGTACTTACCGTGACGCCACTTCAGACTTGTAGGGAAATTCATGCGCGACCACCTCATCTCGACTTCACTCCAGAAATCGAAGTGATTGATCCACACTCTTACTTTTCATATGACGAGCGACGTAACAGTCCTTGGATGTATGCCTATACTCCAGATGCGGAATTCATGCCAAGTGATCTAAGGATTACAGAACCTCAGATTTATCGCCGCGATAAAGCAATGGGTCTTCCTTACGAAGAGCAGATGGTTATTCCTGGTGTTTTTCATACAGTACTGGAACCAGGTGAACACTTTCTCTCCTTCTTATTTGCAGTCGCTCCTACGCGAAAAGGATTGATGAAGAGTCTTGGTCCTCTAGCCAAAGCGCAGAGAAAGGATTTCGCTAAACTTCGATTCGAAGAGTTGCGAAGAAGAAAGATACTCAACGATCGAGCTTATTCCATGTCATCAAAAGAACGCGATGAGGATATTGAGTGGTTAATCCTTGATGCTGACACATTCATTGTTGATCGTGAGTCTACAAAAATGAGGTCTATTATTGCAGGATATCATGAGCTTGCTGATATTGGTCTGGATGCTTTGATTTCACTACCCGGCCTTACAATGTCAATAGGACGGTTTCAAGATGCGCGAGCAGTTATGACTAACTATGCTCGCCACTCACGTTATGGACTTGTGGCAAATGACTTCCCAGACCGTGGGATACAACCAGAGTATGATTCTGTTGATGCATCTCTCTGGTTCATTATGACTGTCCATAAATATCTTCAATCTACGAATGATGTGGAGTTTCTTAGAGGAATCATCTGGGACACAATGGAGTCTATTATTGCATCATATCGAATTGGGACCAAGTTCAATATTCATGAGGACCACGATGGTCTAATCATCTCTGGCATTGAGGGTGTCGAAGTTTCTTGGATGAACGAGTGTATTGATGGTTGGTGTCCGACTCAACGAATTGGAAAATGTGTTGAAGTGAATGCTCTCTGGTTTAATGTCTTGATGGCTATGGGTGAGATGAGTAAACTAATTGGAAGAGACCCCTACGAGTTTCAAGCTGTTGCATCCTGGATTAAGGAGGCTTTTGAGCAAACGTTCTGGGATCCTGAACTTGGTTACCTGTACGATGTAGTTACTGACGAAGTGAAGGATAAATCAATCAGACCCAACCAAATATTCGCTCTCAGTCTTCCATTTCCACTTCTTGATCCATTGAAAGCTAATTCTGTTCTGAAGATTGTAACAAAAGAACTGCTTACTCCCTATGGGCTTAGGACCCTCTCTCCAAGCGATTCAAGGTATGCCCGTGCTTACACTGGAGGGCCCCGTAGTAGAGCTGCTGCAGCACATCAAGGAACTGTTCATCCTTGGTTAATTGGCCCGTACATTTCTGCTTGGTTAACAGTGAATGGACGAACTCCTGAAAATAAAGTAAAAGCTGAGAAGAAGTTCTTCCGTCCTGTTCTTAATGCTGTTCGAAAAGGATGTCTTGGAACCATTTCAGGTATGTTCGACGGCTCAAAGCCACATCGAGATAGAGGTACAGTTTCTCGCGCACGAGGCGTTGCAGAGCTTCTCAGGGTCTATTTTGATGAATTGTAGGCGAATAGATTTTCTAGATGAATCATCCACAATGGTTCTATATACAAAATTGTACAATATTGTTTGCAGTTCGTCGGTTTTTCCATCAGAGGTACCGAGGAAGATACCTTTGATGAATACACCAAAAAATCACGGCCCAGCATTTGACTCCGCTAGAACTCTCGCATCTATGCGATGGATAAGCAGATGTTCTGCTCAAGAGGAGTGCAGCACGCTTGGTTCTTGATGAGGTGGAAAAAAAATGAAACGAATATACACAGTAACACTAATTGCATTATTGCTGGTCGGTGTTGCAGGTTCGATTAGTCCTGCCATTGCGCAGACTACACCTGAACCAGTTATGCGTGTTGCTTGGGAAGTTGCAAACGAAACACAACAGTTTGAACATTCCGAACAACACACTGACTGGGTATTTGGACCTCAACCGAGCATTTGGATTGAGTATTCAAATGGTACCGACATAGCAGAGAATAGCTATAGGATTGAAGTTGGAATGGATTTGACAGTTAATTTGATCATTCCGAAATCATTCCTTGGCGTAGGAAATGATTTGGATGTAGCTCAGTTCTGGGGAACTAGAGTTGGTCCTAGAGCACCAGCATTTGGGCTGGAATACAATGTAACCTCTGACCGATGGAACAGTTTAGGTTTCACTTATGCTCCTGGTTCCGAAGAGCCAACACCATCAAATTTCATTTCTCTAGATTCTTTGAATTCTGAATATACTGAAACCACAGATTACTATGAAGTGATCTTTGCAATCTCTTACGATATTGCGATTGCTCCCAGTATCTTAACTACTGGAATGCAGGTGATTGATACACATGGTAGACCTGTATCGTCTTCATGGTTAACCGCCGCCACAGAGGGCAGATATGCGAGTCCTCCAATGGGATTAGGCATGGCAGTGAATCCTCATGATTTCTCACTACCTGATTATTACTATGCAGACATAGTTGATGAAACTGGTAGAATCTTACACTATGCGGATGTAAATGATACATTCATTGTCCGAATGATGTCAGGTGTTGAAATCGGCAGTACACTAATACCATTTACTCAGCTTACTTGGGACCCTGCGTACCAAATTACCGTGAACTGGTCATATCCTGAATCTATATCTGCAGGTGATAGTGTTCTCTTTGATAGAAATCTCGAATTCAACGATACCTATAGCGTGGATTTGTATCCATGGATGGCTTTCAAAGTTAATGAAACCCATGCATATCCTGTTGCTGGATACCTTGATCTTGCCTGGGAATGGCTTGACCTTGGTGGCGGTATTGGGATGTGGTTCCCACATCTAGATATAATTGAAAACTCCACTATTGAATTATCAAAATACTATATGGTTGATACTGAATCAACTGGTAAGTTTGATGGTAATCATACAGTTAAGTGGGGCGGTTACTTCACCAATGAAACTGACTTAGACATGGGTTGGGACTTTGGCGGAATAATCGAGCCTGAGATGGGTTTGGTAACAGTGCTTGATGTGGCTGGTAATCCACTCGTAGCTAGACCTGAGATTACTACTCGTGAAACAATGAAGCTAGCATTTCGTACGGCATTCGTTGAAGCTTTTGTCTATAACGCAATGGGTAACATTGCTAATGTAGCACAACAGGGTGATCCTCTTAATCTAACACTGTTAGTACATAGAGATATCAACCTGATAAATGGGTCCGTTATTTATGAGCCAGAACCCGATGTATTATTCAACTTGACATCTGAGTTGAAGGATGTGACAATTGCGGTTAGTGGATCAATCATGGATGCAAATGCGACTCACTATTGGCGTCTTGACATAACCCATACAATGGTTCTTGACTTTGAAACAGGGACAACAACTAACAGTTCTCTCTATAGACTTTGGATGTTTGAGATTGGTGGAACCTTCCTTTGGACTATTGCCAAACCCGCAACTGACTTGGGAGTTGCCGATGATTTCGAGTTTTCAATAGGTGATGATTTAACTACAATAATCGTAGAGTTCAGCTTTAATGCAGAAGCTCCATCTATGGTCATAGACCGGGCTACAATCAAAGTCGGACAAATACAGAATATTCGATGGTGGAATGAAACATCTTCTGCTTGGGAAATTCCAGATCGTATTGCTTTGGGTCTCACCATTGCACAATACGCTATTCTAGTAGATGAATGGACTGATGAGTATCGCCAACTTGATCTATCAAGTGAAACTCTTTGGAGCCCACGACATCTTCGTCTGGGAGATGTACCTTCTTACACACCTCCAATCTGGACGGTAACAGAGGATGGTGCAATCGACCTTGATGGTAACTTGTATACAGAGGATGACCAGTACTTTGTAAAGAGAACTGGATTCTGGGAAGACTGGGGTAATACCACAGTTGAAGGAATGTGGGTCGGAGTTGGTTTTGACCCCACACCCGGTGAGGTTGGTGACGAATTCTGGTCTTCTAACTGGATGGGTGTTGTTGAACAGAACATCTGGTTCAATGCTAACGAAACCTTCTACTGGTACCATGCTTCTGACGGAACATCAGTCAATGCCAGTGAGATGTCCGATATTCAGAGCCTAATGTGGGCTGATATGGGTAGTGACATACCTACTCCAGGATATGAGTATGTGTCTTGGCTAACCAAGAACCGCACACTTGATACATCATCTATTCCAGGACTTGAAGAAGGCAAGTGGACAACAACTTGGTTTGCTTGGGGTACTACACAGAACTTCTGGGTAAGTATCACAGAGAATCAAGCTACTTTGGCTCACTTCAGGGCTTCATATGCTGGTCTGTTGATATTCAATGATGGAATAGGTCCTATTGAGAGCGCTCCTGATTTCGCAATTGAAGGCGGTCAGGTTGTTACCGACGAGGTGACCCACTTGGTCTTAATTGATGAAGTCGGTGACGTAGAGCTTCGTAGACCCTTTGGTGCTACGAATAGCTCAGGTAATGTCTATGTCAGTCCAGATACTGATGTCGATTTTGGAGTAACTATCAGCGATGTTGATGTGACTATCTATCCACTGAGGATTGAACACTCATCTGCACTGAGAGGTGCTTGGGACTTCAGACAGTCCTATGAGGGATCAATTGGTCTGAATGCTACCAACTTTGATTACTGGGTAACTAGTGCAACCATCGACGAGATGGCATTTGATATCCACTTCAGTGTTGACATGGTTAACTATAATGCTTCGGACCCATTGACATGGAATCATGCAGTATCGTTTAAGGTCGACCAGACAATTGGTGACTGGACACTGCACGATTTCGACAACAGTGTACTGGAAGGACGCAGTCTAGCAGTGAACTTCTTTGGAGTTCTTGCTACTGGAACTGTCACACAATATACTGCTGGAGATAAACCTGTTAGTGATAACAACGGTGCTAGTCAGGATGCGGACTACTTTGAGTTCGGTTCTGAAGATAGTCCCTATGCCAGTGTGGAAATGGGTGGACTCCCATATACCTGGGGTGGCGATGGTCATTCTACGATCTATACCTCCGGATCTTCCACAGCTCCTCTGGGTGCTTTCAGTCTAATGTACGAGTCTGCATCAGGCAGTACAGTAACTAACTGGAACGTAGAAGCTTCCATGCTCTTCATGACAGCTGGTTACGAGAACTGGGGTGGTCAAGAGATTATCTGCGATCCTGTCTTTGTTGCATATACAAGTGCATATCAGAGTTCTTCAACTGGAACTACTACCATCCCTACTGGTGAAGGTAATCCATTTACTCTCTACTTGATAGTTGGTGGAGTTGTCGCTCTTGTTGTACTCGTCTGTGTGATGTATCGTCGCAAGTAGTAGAATAAACAGGCTGTTGAGGTCAAGTCTTCGGACTGGGCTTCAACCGCCCACAATTTCTTTTTCAATCAAACAAGTTCTCTGGTAACCAATCTGATACGCATGTCGGGTCACTGAGGAAACTGTTCTCAGGTGACATCACAAGTGTCCAACCTGTTTTTGCATATTCATAAGTGGCACAGGATGCAAAACCTGTCATGAGCCATTCTTTAATGTCTAGAGGTGCTGCTGTTACAAGGTTATAAAATAAGCAAGACATGATTGTATGACCAACTATAGCTACACTATCATCAGGATGCTTTCGCCCAATATCATTCATACATTGACCGAAGCGTTCTCGTGCCTCAGAAAGAGATTCACCCTTAGGAGTGCTAAATTCCTCATCATTCCAGATTGATAGAAGAGTTTCCCTGAGCTGCTTCTCATCTGTCCAAGAAATTCCTAGATTGAAAGCATCAAGACAATTCTTTTTCTCCATACGCGTATCAAGTTCCTTTGCAAGTATCTTTGCTGTTTCGATACCGTTACTTGTAGATGAGCTATAGATTTTACTAACACCAGCTATAAGTCGTGAGTTAGCTAATTCAAGAATCTGATTCTGTCCCCTTTCTGAAAGTTTGCCTGGGTCATTGCGCAGGACCTCACCAGCTGTTATTACATAGAACAATGTTTGAGGTTCCTGCCGTGAACCCATTTCTCTCTCTTGGACGTATTCAAACATTAGTCTGACCGCCTTGAATTTGTGCTTGTATTGCCTAATATATACAAGTGTGATACGTTCATTCCTTCTTTGCCCTTCTTAAAACCTCATAAGAACCGTATCCACAGTTCTATCGTCCAATTGAAATGAACCAAATGATTGGATTAGAAATGAAACCTCTCCATCATCTCCCCTAAACGGAACAGGTATAATTGGTCCTGGAGTAGCTTTCAGGGTGTATTGCTGACCGTTCTTGTCCACAATCTCTAACACTGTTGATATTGGAAATACCCCGTTGTCTTGATATGAGTGCTCCAATATACGGATTGTTTCAATTGGAATATTTTCTCCATCCTTGAAGATGAATCCGCCCGTTCCAACTCTTCCATCCTCCATCCCTACTGCTGCTGGATTTAGAGCCAAATTCTCATCAAACCAAACCACGAAATAAATCCAGTTTCCGATTCCTGTCCAGTCTCGTATCCCGTGAGTATGGTCTCTCTGTCCGATACACTGATTGATTTCGAATGTCTGTTCACCTACTTGAATAGAGCCTGATACCTTTCCTACTTGTTCCCAGTGAAGATCACCTGTCTTTTTTCCAATCTCAAGAGACTCGGCTGTCATGTGTTCGCTGTACTCATAAGTTTCATTGATTGCTTCGAAGTTGAGATCAATCTTAGCACCAACTAGGTCATTGATAACTTCGGGATTTTCTTTTACCTTTGCAAAATCTTCAGGGTTGTTGAAAATTAACATTGGTCCTTCAAACTTGTATTTCCACTTTCCATCCTCAATACAATGTTGTTCAACATTTTCTACTTTCAAGGCTCCAGGATAGTTTTCTGTGTCATCAGTTGCGTGAAAAGCTCCAATTGAGCCATCCGGGAGAAACAGAAAATAGAAAGTCATTCCTTCCTTCTTATTGGGTTTGAAGCCTACTCGGTTCAATACGCCAACTTTATTCTTTTTGTCATAGAAACAGAAATAGTAACTCTCATTCCACTCTGGATCGTTAGATGTTGGTGGGTGTGTTAGTGGTTCCAATGAATATCACTCCGAGTCGTGAAGTACAACTAGTCCATTATTTCCATCAAGGGTGATTTTCTGCCCTGTCTTGAACAGCTGACACGCGTTTCGGATATTTGTCACTGCAGGAATTCCGAATTCACGTGATACTATTGCACCGTGTGATAATAATCCTCCTGATTCGGTCACTAGTCCTCCTATCTTTGAAAAGACTGGTGTCCACCCTGGGTCTGTTCTTGGTACTACTAATATATCTCCAGCACGAACCAAAGGCACATCCTCAACCCTTTCAAGAACACGTACAGTTCCAGTGATGATTCCTTGGCTTGCAGGCAAACCTTGGAAGCCTTCAGTTGAATCTGGCAAGGGATCATCAAACTCTCTGTTACCATGCAGAAATTTGGGAGGTGTTGTGTTCTCGTATTTGAGAAAATCGTCATAACGATCTTCCACGAGTTCTTTGACCTCTGATTGACTTAATGTTGATGTACCTTTGATTATCTTTCTGAGTTCATTTCTGAATAGAAAGAATACATGGATTGGTGCTTCTAAATAGCCCTTGTCAACAAGTCGATTTCCAATCTCAAGGAATGCAAATCGATTTCTTGTTATCCAACGGTCAAGATTGAATCTCTGATTCTCTCTGAACCCAACGTATGTTCTTG
>JABCTV010000339.1 GCA_018238205.1 Candidatus Thorarchaeota archaeon | reverse complement strand
GTTTTTGATTCCTCACCATGGAGAATAATAAATCTTTCTGGTTTTGGTGAAACCTTGGCAATGTAGTTCTCTAATTCTCTTCTATCACAATGACCTGTAAATCCAGTTATACTATGAATTTTAGCTTGGATGCTGTACATCACAGTTTTTCTATCCTCAATTAGTTGGATTTCAGTGATTCCTTTTTGTATTCGTCTTCCAAGTGTTCCTTTACCTTGGTAACTCACAAAAATAAGTGCGTTTTTTGGATTCTCACATAGTTTCTTGAAATAGAATATACTTGGTCCACCAGATAACATGCCACTTGTTGCTAAAATAATAGATGAATCACCATTTACTATGAGATCTCTTTCTTCGCTAGATGAAACATGTTTCATCTGTTCAGCTAAAAATGGATTTTGACCTGCATGGAATATTCTTTCACGTAAGGATTTTGAAAGGAACTCTGGATTGCATATTGTTATAGCAGAAGCTTCACGAACCATGCCATCTGTATATACTGGAACTTGAGGAATATCTCCATTTCTCATCAGTTCTTCTATAACAACAATGATCTCTTGCGCTCTTCCAACAGCTAGCACAGGTATGAGAACCTTTCCTCCCCCATTAATAGTTTCCTTTATTATGTTCTTCAACTGTTTCTCAGATTCAGATCTAGATGGGAGCACATCTTGTGGTTTTCCATAGGTAGATTCAATAAATAATGTTTCTAATCGTGGGAATCTAACTGTTGCGGCGTCTAAAAGATTTGACTTTGAAAATTTTATATCATGGGCAAAAGCCATATTATATACCCCTTCACCAATGTGGATGTGAGGAATGGCACTTCCTACTATATGACCCGCATTGTGGAACGTTAATCTTGCATCGGGTGATATGTCTGTGACTTCTCCATAATCCAAAACCACAGTATGAAGAACCGCTTCTCTGATATCTCGTTGCATATAAGGGAGAGTTTTTCCTTCTTTTGTTGCAACATCCAGATAATCAATATGCAACATAGTCATTAAGTCCCTTGTGGGTCTAGTAACATAAACTGGGCCTTGGTAACCATATTTAAACAAATAAGGAACAAAACCTGAATGGTCTAAGTGCGCGTGGGATATAACAACTGCCTCTAATTGCTCTACATCAAATTCTGGCAAATCAAATCGTGGAAACATATTGTTGGGTGTGTTACTGCCTACATTTATCCCACAATCTATTAGTATGCTGCTTTCTCCTGTTTGAATCAATGAACTACTCCTTCCTACTTCGGAATATCCTCCCAAAGCTGTTACGCGGATGGTATCATCTCGATAAATTGGTGGTCGGTGAATTCGTTTTCCGATGTTTCTCAATATTTCCACTCTTTTTTTAGAGTGCTCTTGGAATAAATGTCTAATTGTTTTAATAACTCTCGATTCAATTGGAGGAGTTCTCATGACTCTTGGGCGCCAAAATGTTTTTGCTATGATAGTTCTTAACATTTCACCAGATTTTCCAATGATAACTCCAGGTTTTAATGCTTCAATAATTACTTCTCCAACTATATTGTCAAAATCAATAGAGGTTATCTCTGCATCCGCAGGCACCAGCTCGCGTACTGCCTTCTCTGCATCTTCATGAGTTATTCTCACTTCTGGGGCTGACCTGACTACGATGCGTTTTCTCATCTTGCGCGCGAGTGACTTGATCATATCCCCATCATCAAGAAGTATCTTTGGCGCTTTCGAGTATATCGCAATCTCCGGACCTTCATACTCGACAGCGCTTATTGCGGCCGATTTTGGAAGCGCGTCCTTGATTGCCTCGCGAATGTCAACGTACTCGTTATTGTGGGAACGCATCTAGAATCACTTCGTAGTTTAAGGCGTATTACTTACCCCTCTGGTTTCATCTAAGACCCACAGCCGATTGGGCTGAAACGGTTTCGAATAGAGCTGACAAAAAGCGATGTCTGCTACTATTGTTTCCAGATCTTCGTGATGACGTCTTTGTCTACTTCTTTGTAGCCGTCCTTATCGATAACACTTACAAGAATCGAGTTTCCTGTTGCAGCATCTCTTTCGATTGCTGCGGCGATTGCTCGCACTGCAAGCTCTATGGCCTTCTTCTTGGCGAGATTATCCTTGTATTCTGCCTCCAAGACCCCAAGAGCTATCGGGGATCCCGACCCTG
>JABCTV010000338.1 GCA_018238205.1 Candidatus Thorarchaeota archaeon | reverse complement strand
GCGTGTTCAAGTATCTTCAGGATGACGCGGACCACTACGCTCTTGGACAAATTACAGAAATCTTGATGCAAAACATATGGACTCAGGATCCGACAATGAGGGGTATCATTAGGCAGAAAGGTGCAGTTGCTCCCATAACAGAAATTCAGGATATTCATACAGCAAAGATGGTTATTGGTTCAGTCTTTAGCAAGAATGAATCTGAAATCGGAGCAAGTATTCTAGGTACTGTCCCGCCTACAGGCACCTCGGTCAAGCTAATTAACTCCGATATCATGGAATCTCTCCTCGATGAATATAAGGACGAATTATTTTATCTTGGAAAAATCTATGGTACTCAAATTAGAATGCCAATGTGGCTGAAACACTTTGGGAGCGGGAAACGGGGAAGTAACGAAGCATATCATATTGGAGTATTTGGAAAAACGGGCTCAGGAAAATCAGTCATGGCTAGAATGCTCATGACCGGCTATGCTCGTCATAAGGAGCTTTCAATTTTCATTCTAGATCCCCAAGGTGAGTTCTCAAGAGATCTCGAGATAGAAAGTCCTCTTAGAAGAGCCATGGAACAACATCTTGGCAGAGTAATAGAGGTCTATCGAGTGCATGATATAGTCT
The DNA here is from genome assembly GCA_018238205.1 of Candidatus Thorarchaeota archaeon. GTDB lineage: Archaea > Asgardarchaeota > Thorarchaeia > Thorarchaeales > Thorarchaeaceae > SMTZ1-45. Next base: position 1,605 of record JABCTV010000338.1, on the reverse strand, counting down.
TGGAGGGTTGGGATATCTTCACGGAATTATTGATTGGTTCTGACTTTTTCCGCAGATTAGGTATTTTTTCCGAAGATAATCGTAGACAAGCTGCTGCAGAAGTTGTACGAATTTTGAAAAGCAATAGTTCTACAGCAAAGAAAGCCCTAGAAACTGCTCATGCACGTTATACCTTTGATGCTATCTGGAATGCACTAAGTGAGGACACTGTTCTTGGAATGATATACAGTGGAAAACGATACCGCGAACGTGTGAGGAACGTCCATCGAAATGCTGATCCTGATGAATATTACAGAATTTGGGCTGGCATCACTAACCTATTCAAAACAGGGTCTGGTCGAAAATCAGCAAGAGAGCTTGCGCGCCAAATTGATCATTCCGATGGTTTGGTGACTGTGATTGATCTTTCTACAACAAAAATCGAAATGGATCTTCTATGGAATGAGAGCATAAAATCGATTGTAATCGGAGAATTCCTTCGGGAAATTACAAATGCTGCAGAATCAAAATTCAAGGAAGGCAAACACCTCAATTGTTTGGTAGTTGTTGATGAAGCACACAGACTTGCGCCAAGAGAAACTCCACAAGAAGAATCTTTACAGAATGTGAAAAATCTGCTTGTTGATGGGATTAGAACAACAAGGAAATATGGTCTAGGATGGATGTTCATCAGCCAGACCCTATCCAGCTTGGATCGCGACATCATCAACCAAACGCGAATCTACATTTTTGGTTTTGGCCTTGCTTATGGGATTGAGAGACAAGCTCTCAGAGATGTCATTGGTGGTGCCGAGGAGGAAATGAAGCTTTACCAAAGGTTTAGAGATCCACAGAGTGGCTTTGACAAAGCTGAATACCCGTTCATGACAATGGGTCCCATCTCCCCTCTCTCATTCTCAGGCACCCCATTATTCTTCAATGCATTGAGATATCCTGTTCGTGATGATTCATCTAATGAGTTTCTGGAGGTGAATTTCTCATCAATGGAAAACTCAAGAACTGGTGGGGACGGCATTCAAGGAGATACCTCCTCAGATGAACATACAAATGAGTCAGCTCAGAAGTGCCTAAACTGTGGAGCGGTGATTCCCAATGATCCAAAGAAGCCGCTATGCTACCAATGTTGGCGTATCAAACATCGAAGATAGGCAAGTACAAAATAAGCATCTGAAGATGGCAGCTGGATTTGAAATACCTTGGTATGCGGCTTTCCAGAAGCCTCTCTTCATTCAGGGCAGTATCAAGAGTCACCAGCGTTATTGGGGCCATTTGCAGATGTGACCTAATGCCAAACATCCTCACTGGTCATCGGGTTCTGACAACTCATCAAGAAAGGGCCCTCACCCGCTGGCTCTTAGCACCAGGATTCTCATTTTCATTCCTGGACTATACGGTTGAAAATCCCAATCGCTATATTCCTCAAGTACCTCAAAGCCGGAGAGTCGTAGAAGGAGGTCGGCCTCCCGGTCAAATATCATTGCAGCAGCACTCTCGCCCTGAATCGACTTGGTCTCTCCATTCGGGTGCTTTATCTCCACAGTTATTGTGCGGCGTCGAATCTGACTTGAGAAATCAGTAGCGGAAGCAATGGAAATTTTCACTGTT
>JABCTV010000109.1 GCA_018238205.1 Candidatus Thorarchaeota archaeon | reverse complement strand
CGTTTCCTGCAGATATAATCCCCCAGCCTTACAATTTCAGCGGGATCGTGCTTATTCCTGTCGGATTGCTTCTGATTATTTGGGCAAATTATGTTCTGTTGCATATTGGTAAAATTGGCTTGAGAAATCGGGAACCCATGCAGAAACCTTCGAATCTAGTTCTATCAGGTCCATTTAGATTCAGCCGGAATCCACTCTACCTCGGTGCCCTCTTTGCACTCTTCGGGCTGATTATTATGTGGAGTAGTATAGTTACTGCGTTCCTGACAATCCTAGTCTACGTCATTTTTAGATACGTCTTCATCAAGAGAGAAGAGATTATCCTGGAAGAGGAATTCGGTGACGAGTATCGAGATTTCAAGAAACGAGTAAGACGATGGTTCTAAAGAAGCGAAAATCAGAGTGGTTACGACAGTTCATTTTTCCGTGAGTATCTAAACGATATCAAAAGAACGACTACTCCAATTGCAATCAGGACAAGTGCTGCAATGAAACTTCCTCTGTAGGCATCTGCATTTGAAGATCCTTGAGCTATTAGAAAATCTGCAATTGGACCTGCGATAAATGTCGCTGCAATTCCCCAACTTAAGAAGAATGTTGCATTATAGTACGCAAATAATCTGCCCCGGTATTCTTCGGGGGCCATTCTGGCGACAATAGAATAACTTGATGATTCTATGACTACATGCGACGAACCAATGAGGAAGGAAGCAACCAGAGCTAATGCAAAATTCGGTGTGATAATGAGCCATGTGATTGCAGCAATTGACAACAGGACACCACTCATCATTACTTTGTAATCATCAGATTTAGCAACTTTAAATCCAACTACAAGTCCTGATACCATGGCAGCAATACTCCCAACATTACTGAAGAACGCAATGTCGCCCCCAGTCGCACTGAAGGCTGTTGGGTCTGACAGAAAAAGATAGATGATGATTGCAATTGAGTTTCTTCCAAAATTAACGAAAATCAAAGCTATAATGAAGATCAAGTATCCAATACGTAGCTTGGAAGGAAGGTCCCTGAGTGAGTGATTCTCTGAGATTTCTGTTTCGTCAGATTTCTGTACTTTTTCCTCTTCTTTGAGACGGATTGAAAAATAGACAATAATGCCTGAAATTATCATTACAACAGCTGCAACATTGAAGATGCTTCCATTGTCAAACCCTAAACCATTATCGTAGAGAATGCCACCAAGATATGCACCTCCAATTCCACCGAATCCTCCAATGATCGAGAACTGTCCCATAATCTTCTTTCGTTCATCAATCACAGTCAATTCAGAAACCAATGCAGACCAACCGACATTGGACATGCTCCAAAAAACTTCAATCCCACCTAGGGCGAATATAATCACGTATCCTGCAACAATCAACTGATTCATTCCAAGAAAGTATACGTATCCAAAAACCATGAAGATGTGACCAAATCCTGCCAGCAGTTCTCCTACAACAACGAACTGTGTAGGCTTTTTGTATTTGTCTAGCAAATTCCCCCAGAGGAATGATTGAGTGAGTGCATTGGCTATCATTCCTATTGTGGCCATCAGTGTTACCTCTGTAGTTGAGAGGCCCAGAGACCTGAGATATATTGACAAAAATGAGTATACTATAGCTCTTCGAAAGTAAGTAAGAATTTGAAAAGTAGAGAGTCCAGTGAATTCTCTGCCCTTGAGCTTGGAGTATTCAAAAAATCTCAACTTGAATTTTCATCTCTATCTTTATCTTAAATACCATTTGAGTTGGTGATTAGATATTTGGTTATTAACTATAGTTTATAAATCAGACTGAGATTAACTATCCTGTGAACACTCATGATAAGTGGTGATATATTAGAAAACTTAGTTTTCTCAGAAGGTCCAAACAAGGTCCCTCTTGTGAAGAGAGATGGATACACTGTGATGCAAATCTCCCTTGGTAAAGGAGCCACGATTCCGGCCCATGTAGCGGGTCACTCTGCATTCTTCCTTGTTTTGAAAGGACGGGCGATAATCACATCTGGTGACAAAGATGTCGAACTTGCACAGAATCAATTCATCACAATGGAAGCAGATCAACAGAGAGGTATCCAAGCTCTGGAGGATTCAGTCATCATAGGTGTAAGAGATTAGAACAATTTCCCCTGGTCTGTTACCAAACTCGGTAGATGATGGTGTGAATGCTTATTCCTTCTTCTTTGACATTTTGAAGTACATTAGTAGTCCAATGAACCCTCCCATAAATCCAGCAAGCAAACCACTGATACCGTTATTCATTGCATTCGACAGCAGGTCAGTTGGGAAAGGAATCAAGAAGTAATTCATGAGAAAACTCATTAGAAATCCCATTATAGCTCCAATAATTCCTGCTTTGAGTGATTCTTTCAAATTGTCTTCAGCCATTGTAATCACAACTATGACAAGTTTATGGAAGGTCTATTTTAATGTTGTATCATTCCTTCACTGAGAGGTTATGATGAAGCTGGATCTTTAGCACGTCGCTGTTTCTCCATATCCCATTTGATTTCAATATCAAAGAGGTGCGTGATATCCTTGTATCTGGATTTCAGTAGTTTTTCTATGGCTCCATGGACGTGTATGAGAAGCAGGGCATAAAGCGCAAATGGACCAAAAATCACAACATATGCAATCAACTCACCAACCAAGCGCGTCAAAATATCTGCACCTGTGAATGCAGGCACTATGGCAGTGAGGCCGAAATACCAAACTATCTGACACATTAGAATTACAAACCAACCAAGAGTCAAACTGATCCTTGTAAGCCTACGTTGATATTGTAGGTATCTGTCAGTTTCAATCTCTGTGGTCATTACTATACTTAGCATAAACGGAACCATTTGATCTCTATACCATGAGTCATTCGGGATACTTGAGTAGAGGAAACCATGAACAATCAGTAGAATGGGGACCACAATCCCAAATCCTAAGAACCATGCACTAATCCCAGCGTTGAATTGTATTATGGAGATGAGCAAGGCCGCAGTAAGATGGATGACTATAACAAAATACTGTCCCATGCTTCTGCTCGAAGACTCCAACTCTTTGAAGTCCTTGAATACCGTTTCATCAGCTGATTCTGAATCCATCGAAATTCCTCCTTGATGTTGCTAGTACTTACATTTACCGACAACATACCACAGGGATTGCTATGCATATCGAACCGAGATAAAGCTCTGGTAGGTGTATAGCGCTATGTTTCTCTAATTCCACAAACCTATATCAATTGAGTATGCCCTATGGATGTGTGAGTGGATCGCGTGGAGAATTTGCAGTCTTTGTTCCAATTGCAGAAACAAAACGTCGTTGAAGCATCATTAATTGCTGCACGAGCATTTCAGGACGATTTGATTGACTCATACTTTTTCCCAAATCCAGATAAACGCATGGAGATATTGCCTGCCTTCTATGAATACAGACTCAACTCTGCTGTTCGCCATGGTATGGTCTATGCTACATCATCCAAGATGAAAGGGATAGCTGCTTGGATACATAGTGATCTTGGAGAGATACCTATGTGGCAATTGATACGATCTGGAGGATTCAAACTCTTTCGGAAAGTAGGCTACAGGGTGACTTCAAAGATGATGCCAGTGAACGATTATGTCACATCTATGAGAAGGAAAAATGCTGGGGACAGATACCTGCACCTTGAAATTCTTGCAGTAGATCCCAAATTCCAAGGAATGGGTTATGCAAAGAAACTGCTAGAACCAATGTTCGAACAGCTAGACTCTGAGAAATTACCATGTTTTCTGGAAACAGCAACTGAGCAGAATGTGCCATTCTATCAGAATTTTGGGTTCGAAGTGGCAGATGAGGGTACAATTCCGGGGACTGAAATTTCACTTTGGAATATGATGCGAAAACCTTCCACAAGTTAGGTCAAAGACGTATATGAGGTAATCAAATGAGCAAGGTACTTGAAAAGATTCTACCAGAACAAATCAAAAATGAGTTTCCTGGACACAAATTCTCCGCATATGCGTTCCTGATAATTACTATCATTACTGTTGCGAGAAGTTTGGCGCACATGTTCCTTCCAGATGGAGGAGCAGAATCGATAGCAACAATTGACCTGAGCGTGGGAGGTGCAGATGTAATTGTTAGTATCTTTGCTCAGTGGGGTCTCTCGCAGCTCTTGATGGCTGGGTTCTATCTTGTTATATTCTTTCGATACAAGAGTCTGATACCCTTGATGTACATCATCATAATTGCAGAGTATGTAGGTAGAATTGGGATGGGACTTCTCAAACCACTTGAAACAATGGGGACAGCACCTGGAGGAATAGGAAGTCTTCTCGTAATCCCACTTGCGATAATACTCTTCATCTTCTCAATCCAAGAACCAAATCAAGAATAGGTTTTATTCTGAGTGAATACAAGACTCTTCAAGTAGATGTTCTGCTAATCACAAGTCTGAAATGTCCACTGCTGAACCACGAGTACAGTAATAGTCCCAACGAAGACTCATTGTTTTCGTTATTGAACAATCCGAGCATAGGCACCCCTTTTGTTCTTTATTCATGTCACTGATACCGAATGTACAATAGACAGCGTTGACTTCCCCACTCTCACAATTTGTAGGGCATTTACTACATTGACAGAGATGTATCACTTGTTCTGCGCTTCTCTTGATGTCTATATCAGACATTTGACCCATCAGTGCTTTGTACTTTGCTTCGAACGAATCTGTAGCCCAAGTTTCAATATCTGCCATATATCTCACCACGATTTCTATCATCTGACTATTGTAAATATGTATCTATAATTAGAAGAATGGTGACATATGGATACTCCTCACTGAAAAACATGATAGAAAACTGGGACGGATATATGGCGGTATCAAAACAGTGCTTCAAGCATTGAAACTATGTTGTCTTGCTTTGGTATCTGCCTCTCAGGAATATGCTATCATACACACGCAAATGAAAATGTATGGAACTAACGCTTTGCCCAGTATTCTTTCTCGGATATCAGCGGTTTACTGATTGAATCGAGGGTTTCTTGAGATATACTTCCATTTGTTGCGAATTGATAGCCAGCATCACGAGTTGCATCAAAGATTTCTTGAGCTTCTTCAGTCAGCTGGAGCATCATTCTAGCATGAGGACGAAGTATCGCTCCTGCAAATTCAATACTGGAAGTAGCAGCAAATTCTTTGATAATGTGAATAGTTCTGTCAAAATTACCTAACTCCCACCACCCACTAGTTGATACTAGAAAGATTTTCGAAAGCTTGACATTGTTACGCATCTTTGCTCGAGTTCGGCCTTCACGAAGTTCAAGAGAAGGTTGCATCAGAGGAACCATCCTGTTCAGAAATTCCTGCATCGCTCCAGGAAGAGGAACGTAGACGGGAGTTGCAATCACTAAAACATCAGATTCACGAAGTATTTCATAGACCTTATGCATGTCGTCTCTATAGAAACATTCACCTGGAGTTTCTCGCCAGCATTTCAATTCACCAATACATGGTCGGATCTTCATCTTCTGCAAGTAGTAATGCTCAACTGATGCACCACCCTTTTTCAATCCCTCCAAGAAGGGAGTGAGGATACTGGTAGTTCTTCCTTTCTCCATTCGTGGACTCCCGTTTACTGCGACAACTTTCAATTTCAATCCACCTCAGTTTCTACTCAAACGAGTTCCACAGTCTTAAGGATATAGTTTATCTAAAAGGGCTTTCAATTGCTAATCAGATCCAGGATAGTATCCAAAGAGGGATTAACGTGAGTACGAAATACCAATGGAAAGACGTGTGGTTATTAGCATCAATAGCAATGGCTGAAAATTCTAATGATGCAAACTCATCTGGAACCCACAAGAAATTAGTCAAGTCATCACCAGACTTGGCGAAACTCAAAAATATCGAACACGTAATTTCCGCTGGAGACTATATTGATCGCTCTACATTCACTGTTGATGAATTAACAATAGGAATTAAGAAGCTTCTAGATGGAGAATTTATCGAAATCGAAAATGATTATCTCAAAACCACCAGAAAAACCAACGAGTACTACGATAAAGAAATGGGTGACCGAAAACATATCTCGATTAAAACCGCGCTCAGAATTTTTGAGCAACTATTGGATGTGAAGTCAAATTAGCCGCAGGACATCTTCTTTATGCTCCAATCACAAAAATAACTGGTAAGATGGAGTTTGATTCTCATACATTCTAATCTCATCTTGGCCGAATTGCTTTTGTACTGGATACCATGTGTAATTGTGCATATTACTAAAGAATTGGGATACTAGGACATTGACGCAAGCCATTGAAACTGTGAATCTTACAAAGATTTTCGATAGCAAACTAATTGCTGTAAATAACTTGAATCTGAAAGTCGAAGAGGGTTCAATCTATGGCTTCCTAGGTCCCAATGGGGCCGGAAAAACAACTACGATTCGTCTTCTACTGGGATTACTAAATCCTACAGCAGGAGAGGTTACAGTATTTGGGGAAAAAATGACGCCCAACTCATCGGGTTTACGAAAGAAGATTGGATTTCTCCCGACAAGTCCCAAGTTTCCGCCCAAAATGACACCAATAACATACCTGAACTTTGTTGGAAAGCTATACGGCTTAACAAAAACAGAAAGGACATCAAGGCTCTCATCTCTCATTAGATCGGTCGATTTGCTACATAGTGCATCTCATGAGATAAAGGGGTTTTCAACAGGGATGGTTACCCGCCTAGGACTTGCAGCGGCTTTGTTGAACAAACCGGAGTTGCTCATCCTTGATGAGCCAACTTTAGGTCTTGACCCAGTAGGGAGAAAATCAACACTTGATTTACTTGAGAAACTAGATAGCAGGAAAACGATACTTGTTTCATCCCATATCTTGAGCGATATCGAAAGAATTTGTTCGCATATAGGAATAGTAAATGAAGGAAAACTCATCTACTCAGGAACTATCAAAGAGATGAAGCAGCATATCAAAAAAAGCAGCATCAAATTAGAACTTGATGGTGATGTGACGGCCTTCTGTAATAGATTGAGGTCCATTGATGAAATTGTCAACTTTGAGAGAAGAGGTGATTTTACCGTTGAACTCAACTTCGCTCCGAATGTACCTATTTTGAGGGTCGTACAAGATGTACTAGGTATTGTTTCCAACGAGGGATTAGACTTGATATCAATAAACTCCTCAATCGACAGCATTGAGGACGCATTCTTAACGCTACTTGAGGAGGAAGAGTCACGTGGCTTTCTTAGAGCAGTTGAAAATTAATGAAAGAGTCATGCCATTTTTAGCTATTGTAGAAGCTGACTTGGGGAATCTTTTCAAGACGAGAATAACCTACGGATGGTTGATCGTAGGGATATTTCTGCAGGTGATTAGAGTTCTATCTGCGCCTCCAATTGTGGGAAGCTCAACAATCATTGTTCAAGGACTCTCTGATTTTATATTCATTTGGAGTATGTTGATAATAGGCATTACTGCCAGTGCTGTATCTTCCGAAACTGGAGAACTCGCAGACTCAATAATGAGTAAGTCGGTTAAACGGTACGACTACATTCTTGCGAAATTCTCATCACGTGTGTTATATGTAATGACCATATACGGGGTAATTACTGCAGCTCTGGTTGGAATGGCTCTTAGAATGATGGACAATAACCACGAGGTCCATGAGTTGATGGTAACAATCCTCTTTGTTGCTCTCGTATTAATCATGCTGACAGTGATAGGAGTGACTTTGAGTACACTAGTATCAAACACGGTTATTTCCATAATTTCGCTGCTCATCTTATGGTACGCAATGCTGTTTCTCTTACCAATATTGGACTTGGGATTTCTGGCTCCTGGCGATCTTATGATCCAATTGGAAGATGTCCTTCAGGGTGTATGGAGTGGTGAAGAATGGAAGACCTCTGCAGTTTATTCCAGCATTACAATAATCTCAATTGTTCTTTCTACAGTATACTTCAATATGAAAGATCTCTGAGTTCACCTCAAAGGTGTTACCATCAAAACACAAACTTAAGCAGACGATTAACCTCTGCTGTGACAGGGATGAGTGGACCAAGTAGATTTTGGTCAAATCATCGTCTAACTCGCTCAAAGTTTATTATCCCTCAGAACAAGATTACAATTAGGTGTCTTATGACACAAGTCTTGGTAGAGGATGTATGTTGAGAAAACAAGTACTATCAATTATAGCCGTAGCCTTAGCTGTTGCAATTTGTACTTCTTCAGTAGTTGCAGTAACTAATCAGAATCTTAGTTGGGGTATTAGTGTTGGTCAAAGATTAGACTATGACTATTATCGAGAGTATTCATATTTCAATGATACTAGATTCGATGATTATAGTATAATTAGGGATTTTCGATTCTATAACATTGTTGGAAACTTGCCAGTTATATCCGATGATATAGATATCAGGGGAGAACTTCCTACTACTCCCAATAGAACGTGTTACTATGAAAATGGTACCGAAACTTCGTATCCGTACTTATGGTATGTAATCCCAATAGGAAACTGGGATTTGATCATTGATTTGTGGATAGGAACTGGTGTCAATGAAAGTGAAATCATTGATACACCACAATTTGTTGGTTACAATGCAACTTGGTCATGGGATGATGGAAATACGACCCATATCTATGCGGAAATTTATTCCAGATCAACAGGTGTTCTTCATACCTGTCAGACGTATTCTCCATCGGAGAACTTTGCCCTGCAATACGAAATTGTATTAATTCCTAGTGATGATATTCCAGTCATTTACATTCTTGCGGCAGGTGGTATTGTTTCAGTTGTCATTGTGGCTATTGTCCTAATGAAACGTAAGTAGAAACTATTCTTTGGAGCTTCGGCTCCAATCTTCTTATTTTTCCTCATTTAAACTGGTAAACACTAAGGATAGCTATTTACTCCTGACACAATTGCCTGACACAATGTCAAGTATAGTTCCGTACTAAGAGCAGTGTAATATTCTTGATCTTTTCCACTGAATGCCATATCATTCCAAGAACCCATACCACCAAATACACCCGAGCTTCTGAACGCGGTTTCTATGAGTTGACGAGCTTCTTTAGAATAGATACCTGCAGGTATGAACTCATCTGTTTTTTGGGGTTCAAATTCTTTTAGAGTTGACAGCGCGTAATTGAAGTTGGCAACCCAGTGTTTTGTATAGTCAAATTTTCCAGCAAACTCAGCAAGTTCCTGAAGCACTTTGCCCAAATTTTCTCTCAACTTCTTGACTGAATCGGACACGTCATCAAGGTGGGTCATATCAGGGTTAAACCGAACACAGTGGGTTTTCCTAGTATCTAGTCCCATTTCTTTCATTCCATACCATTCACTAAGATAGAGGTCACTAGTAGTTTCAAACTGCACTTCAATGAGCCATTGACTTCCGCCACCGACAAAGGCAGTACTGATGTGATCAGGTAAATCGCTATGGGAGGATGTCTTATAGTACATCTTGAGTTTCTTTGCACCTTGACCTTTGAGATAATCGAACCACTTGTTTGCATCTGATGCAAGAACTTTGGTTGAACCTGCAATCCCCATTACAGGTAGATCCATGAAATCAAATTTGTAACAATTGTTTGTAACCAATTTATCAAAATCAAAATCACTACTACGGTCATGGAGGAAGAGATTACCATAGGTGACCAGAGCAACAACTTGTTCAAGTTTTTGAGACATAAGAGAAATACTCCCGAGGGGCGTCTTGGTTTTTCTTGCAGCATCCCTTATGTATTTCCCGAATTTCAGAATCGATTGACTAGGAACTTAATTTTAGCGTCTCCTCAAAATCATAATTAAAACCATAAGGCCGGCAACTCCACCGCCAGCTATCAACATTCCAAAAACCATTCCATCGGAATATCCTTGATTGTACTCAGTTGTGTTGAGATCAGTATAGACTGTGTTATTCACCATTGTATTATTAGACCAGATAATAGCATCGATTGTGAATTCAACACTTCCCGCTCCAACAATTGCCAGGATTGCAGTGGTATTTTCGTTTGCAGTATATAGAACAGTCTGCTTCATACTGGAACTTGGATTGACATTGACCCAAGGGTCTAATCCCGTTAGTTGGAATGGAGAGTAACCTTCGTTGTTGAAGAAAATACTGCTCGCTTCAATACCCGATAATTCGATTTCGAATCTATATTGTATTCCTTCTACAACATTGAATTCGTATGCTAGCAGAGTTTCAGATGTAAGTTCAGCGGA
>JABCTV010000337.1 GCA_018238205.1 Candidatus Thorarchaeota archaeon | reverse complement strand
CCCGGGTCAATCCCTGCGGACCAACCAGCAGGAGCTTGAGCTCTCAGATGACCCATAAAGGGTGCTAGTGTGGCTGTGGTTAGAGATAATATTGTTTCAGCTTCGGAGATATTTGGAATTACAATTGGGTCAAGTTCAATATCTATCAGATTGCGGATACTCTGTTCTTGGGATGACTCAATTCGGTTCTCAAATCTTCTTTCAATGTGAACCTTCCATAGTCTCTGTATGTCTGTCCAATCCTGAGCTCCATGGACTAGCCATAACTGAGATAATCTTCTGGTTTCGCCTGAATCTAGAGTAACTAATGGAAAGGTAATCTCGCCCATCTGACCCATTCCAAGCTTGTATTCCTCTGCTAAGGTCATATCAAAAAATTGACCCACAAATTTTGAGTTCTGTTCCAATGCAATCCATCCTTCATTGAAGTCAGAGGGTTCTCCTGAAATTGCTGGATGACTGAAATAGAAGTTTCCAAGATTTTCTTTTACAATACCACCAGCATATGGAATATAGACACATCCACGTGAAAAAGAAATTCCTCCGCCTCTACCATTTAGTCGAAGCTGAAAGGTTTCACTCTCACTACTTGTATTGGTAACCCACACTTCATGTAATATTACGTTAGAATTATGCCTAAAGATTGCACGATCTTCAATTGCTAAAGGGCGATCAGGATGATTAGCTTTCATTACAACAACAGTTTCAGTTTCAGTTGAAGTTATTTCTGGATCTCGTTCTGCATAACGGAAGGGATCGATTCCAAAAGGAGGACCAATCGACGAGCGAATATTGAAACTTACAGAGTCGGCACCATACTGATCATTTGTTCGGAGAATTGCACCCTCCTCAGAAAATGTTGCATTATAATCTGAAGATGCAATGATAATACGTCTTTGTCTATCATCATGACCCACTGCAATTCCTTTCTTACCTAAGCAGAATATTGGAACTCGATATTCACGGGTCAAAATAGTTTTACCGGATTTAGGCGTAATTTCAAAACGCACCCAAAGGTCATGAGCTCCCTCTTCAAGGTCTTCTGACGAAGAGATATTGAGAATTGTTCCGGCTAGCCCTTCAGCATCAATAGATACCGCATCATCAACATTGTCTATTTTCAGTGATACATCAATATCACGGAAGAGAACTTTAGCCTTAACTGAATTAGGGATATTGCTTATTATCGTCAAAGGTATTGATGCAGTTCCACCTGCAACTATTCGACACTCGCCCCAACGAGTGCGTATCTCAGCAGCTGGTTTGACCTTAAGCCCGGTATGCAACTCAGAATCTTGACCATCAATGTTGATATTAGTAATAATATTGGATGCTTTTACATTATCACGAAATAATTCTGTGCTGGAATCTAGATGGAATGGAACCTCCCAGATGAGGGTTTCTCTAGGTTTTACTTTCGTGGTCTTTGAACTGACTTCATCGAAGACAAGTCCGCTAAATCCTGTTAGAGCAATCGAAGCATCAATCTCAGCATCAGTTCCATTTTCTATTTCAAATTGATAGGTGTAAGGTAGTCCACAGAGAACTTGATGTGAATCAACACTGGCATCAACTCGAATCTTAACATCATCAAGTACTCTTTCAATAGCTGTGATACCACGTCCTAAACGATCTACAGTAACAGACAATGTATTCTCATCGTGTTTGAATTCATAGGGAAACACTGCCATCCCTTTTCTCTCATTGACGTCTGGTGCTTGAACGGGTTCACGAACATGAGCATCATACCAGTCACAATTACCGCTTAGAGGAATAAAGAACGGTGAACAGAGCGGATGTTTCAATATCCCAGGAATGTAATCCTCCATTTGCACACCACCTATATCAGGATTCCACATCATTCCTATTTTCTTGTAGAGTGGTACTGCTTTCATGTTACCTGCCCAAGTGTTGAGGTCAACTCGAAAATACCCCTTTTCCATTGCTCTTTGTATGGATTCTAAGAGTAAACGTTTACCAACTTTCTTCCCTAGAGCTTCAGGAGATACACCCAATGTACCAACATACGCCGCTTCTTGATCTCTCCAATGAGCATATAGTGTACATGAACCAACAGGCTTCTTGTCATTCTGATCTATAGCAATCAGAATAGCCAAGGCATTTGATTTTCCAAACTGCTTCGTAACGCGTTCGGCTGTATACGGTACTCCCTGTGTAAATCCACCGGGCCAGAGATCATCCCAAGTGTTCCACATTTTTGCGATGTCCTCTGCCATAGACGGCACGATGATTGGAAATCCGCC
>JABCTV010000336.1 GCA_018238205.1 Candidatus Thorarchaeota archaeon | reverse complement strand
GTTTTGCTCATCCAAACTAATGATTCGCACAATCGTATGTCCAATGGGATTGGGTCTTGAAGGTGAACGACATGAAAAAACTCCAGAGGGAATTGGTCCTTTATTTTTTGGAGGTCTAGCTAAAATGGTTTTACGGATATCAGGTGTATCCCTTCCATCAATCCACCACAACACAATAGCATGAGAAAATAGGTCAAGATGTGTAGTTGCATCCCAGAATTCATGATTGATTTCAAGATAGATTTTGGAATCATTTTTCTGAACTGTACCAATTGGATTGATTGTGTAGGTCATTCTTATCACCTGCATCATCTTTAGTATACAAGACAAAACAGATTAATCCAGCTATCTACACCAAAATACACAGAGGTCTGATACTTTTGGTTGAGAAAGAAGTTTCTGCATCACGAACAATTATGACCCAGACAGTATTCCCAAACGATGTTAACAATAATGATACTTTGTATGGAGGTAGACTTCTAGATTGGATAGATATGTTGGGTGGCATCGTTGCTAAGAAACACAGCAGAAGCCCAATTGTGACCGTATCCATTGATTCACTGAACTTTCTAAACCCCATTCGCCAAAGAGATATTGTTACACTTGAAGCGTGGGTAAACTTTGTTGGAAAAACCTCTATGGAAATTGAAGTTCGAGTAACATCAGAGAATCCATTCACTGCAGAAACCTCAAAGAACTGCAGAGCTTTTCTGACATATGTTGCAATGGATGACCAAGGGAAACCAAAGATAGTTCCTCAACTAATACTCTCTACTCAGGAAGAGAAAGAACGTTTTGAAAAAGCCAAAGAACGAAGAGCTGAACGTCTTCGTCGAAGAGACCTCACTGCAACAGAATGGTAGATCTCAATGGCTTAATCCCAAATCGCTTTTCTAACTTTGGCTTTCTCAGCATCACCTAAACTACCATATCCCGATAATTTGTCTTCTGAAATTCCCCAGATATCATCAGCTATACAATCAAAGTGATGCCATTTGTAATTTAGATGATCTTGAAAGTAAGTTGGCTCTCCCAATCGCAATAGATCCTTTTCGATGTTATGTCCACAGGTCTTACATTTAGAACGACTTGATTTTGCAGGTTCGATTTTCCAATCATCTTGTGGGTTGAATTTCTTTTTCCCAGCAATATTAAGATTCATCAAGAATTCCTCGGGATCGTTCCCAACAATCTCGGGAGTCAGTCGAATCTTGAATTTATCATAATCCGATGCCTTGTATAAAACATCGACATTTCTGTTCTTGAATGCTTTGTCGAATGATGTATTATGAGGATACTCGTTATGGCTTCTCATGTATTCGACGAGTTGTTTAGCAAGTATTTTACTTGCCGCTCTCTTATCTGCGAGATTAACTACACCATCGCTCTTTGCAATAGCATAATCGGTGTTGGTGATCTTAATATCGTTGTCCAGTGTTTCTTGCGTCTTAGTTAGTACTATCGACCCCACTGGAACTTTTCCAGTGACCTTGTACATATCAAAAGTTTCTGGAGTAATATAATACGCCCAGTCATGACTGAATTCAATCCATTCGGCCATATCTCATGCACCTCAAATACTGGGTACTGATTTCAATATATAAACACTAACAAGAAGTGAAATCTAACATATCTGTTTTGTTCGATTCTTGAACCAATGCCTCCAAAGAATTAGAGCTAACCCCCAGACAATAATATCATCTTGGTAACTGCCTCTCGTAGATCATCTTCTGAATGGAATCCTGAGAGCTGATCTATTCCCATTTGGATAGTAGGCAATGCTGGAAGGTCTTCCTCAGCAACCATTGAATCAGAATCATCGACATTGACTATCTGAATCGCAGAAGTTCCTATTCCTAGCTCATTGAGTACTGTTTCAAGAGATGCGAGTACTGGACCACAGAAGATGCAGTTGAGATTCTGCAACGCCTGCTCGAATGGTGGTATTCCGACAAGGACAGACTGATGGAGAAGGATAGCAGCTATGCTGGATTCTCATCAATACCAGAGGAATTTCGTTCGAGATTTGCCCGTGTCGTCGAACTACTTGCGGAGGTTGTAGGACCAAAGTTAAGCGAGGCTGCACCGGACGATATAAAATCTTCCCTCGAGCGACTTCTTAAGGAAATGCGGGAGCATAGCTTGCCGGTCCTGCAGGCTGAAGCGGCGTGTCTTCACATATACCCTGAGCAGAAGGCTGATGTTTACAACCGAATCAATGACGCATTGATTTCAAATCAGGACAACATCGAAAGAGACGGGCTCAGGGCAATCGCCAA
>JABCTV010000017.1 GCA_018238205.1 Candidatus Thorarchaeota archaeon | reverse complement strand
GCCTCTCTTAGCTGGAAAGAGCGAATGCGTATTCTTCTTGCCTTGGTACGTTCAGGTTGTTGGAATGTTACAGAGAAAATAGTGACTGAGATGATTTCTAAGGGAGCCGTCCCCGATGGCCGTCTTGACCTTTCGATCTTCAGTCCAATGCTTTGGGGTCTTCTTCAGTATTATGAACATGCTGCTGATGCACGGATATCTGGTGACACTCTACAACATTTTCGAAAACATGCATCTGGAATTATTACTTCAATTCAGAAACTAATGGGTATAGATGAGATTACAAGTGAGGCTAAATCCACTATCGAGGATGAACAACCTTTGCAACACTATCTTGTGGTAAAAGAAGGTGTACTCTCAGATTTTGAAAATCAACTATGGAATCTTGCAGCACTCAAGACTGCATACAGATTCTTCAATGAATTGCATGACGAAGAACTCACTACTAACCTTGGGGAAACTATTACACAGTATCGAGAATTTGTGTTGAAATCGGCTAAGGAGATTGAAAATGCTCGCTGGTTGCGACCAACCGATCCATCGATGCAACAAGTTGAACGTGAGATATTAGATGTCTTATCGGCTGCTGCATTACTTCAGATATCTGAAATTGAATCTGATTTCTTAGAGATGTTGTGCGGTAAAATTGCTAATCGTCGGATTGTAAGTGACCTATGGAAATATTTCCAACCAAATGAACGATATTCTAGTCACTTAGCTCTTCGATTAGCACATTACTATACCATGACAAGACAAAGAAATCTTGTAGAACCCCTATTGCAAAGAGTTCTTGATTTCTTTGCTGATGATTATCATCTTCCTGATTATGTTAATCCACGTACCTTTGGGGGTAGTGGTGGTTCTGGTTCAAGTGTGATTGCTGCTGCTGACTTCATTCTTCTAATTCGAGATATGCTACTCTATGAAGAGGGATCCAATCTGATTATTCTTGCTGGTGTCCCAGAAGCATGGTTTACTGCCAAGAAACCATTAGTTGTGGATTCTTTGCCAACTCTAAGTGGAAACTCCCACATTGAACTCGGGACTTCTTCAAATCAGCATCAGATAGAGATTGGTCTAGTTGAACTTCCCGAAGAATTTGAAGTTCATATTCCGTCAAGTGTCCCTATGTCAATGGTGAAAGCATATGGTGCAAGCATTGTAGAACGAGCATCAAAAGCAGCAAGTCCCTTCTTGAAAATAGTTCCGCTTTCCGAGGATACCGTCCTTACTTTCCATAAGTAAAATAGTACCACAATCACTATCTCTAAGTAGCGGCCCTCTCCCGAGAAATTGTGTCATCTCGAAGACCCTACCTGATGTTGGCTACTGTTATTCTTCTTTGGGGAATAAATTTCGTGATAGCTCGATTCCTGTCAGGAATTGATCCTATTCGAGTTTCAGGTATTCTCTTCGCGCTTTTCAGATACATTATTGGCACATTCACTATGATTGCAGTGATAGCCTACAAGAAACAGGGTCTGAATGTGATTCTCAAAGAGATTGCACCATACAAGAAGATGCTTCTTCTGAGCGCATTTGCTTCAGCTATCTTTGTAATGGCCTTGCATATGAGCGTTGAATTTGTTACCTCAGGTACCGGATCAATAATTGTGAATCTATGTCCCATTATTGTTCTGATCTATGGTGTGTACTATTTCAAAGAGCGTTTAACTCCACTGAAGGTCTTTGGTTTCCTTCTTGGTCTAATCGGTGGGTTAGTTTTCCTATGGAATTCCTGGGTCATTTCACCTGGTCTGGAAATCGGAATCATATTATCGCTAATTGCTATGACCGCGTGGGGAGCTTACACTATCACGCTTCACTATCTTGAGGGAGCAAACAGATACTTTGTCATGACAATAAAGCATGCAGTTTCTTCAGTTATGATTCTTCCATTCATCTTTCTATTGTTAATAGAAGGAACACCACTGATTCTAATCTTTGATGCTTGGTCGATACTTGGATTGCTCTTTTCAGGTGTATTGGCCTCTGGTTTAGCATATGTTCTCTACTTCACTGCTGTTGAAACCATAGGAGCTCCTAAGGCATCTTCGTTTCTTTTCCTCATACCATTTGTCAGTATTGTTGGTGATTTTGTACTTGGTGAACCCCCTGAAATCATCACCTTACTTGCTGGTATTGTTGCAATATTTGGGGTGGCACTTGTTCGATTTGCTGGTTTAAAGGAAACTGATGAATTAGACCTTGCTGAAAAAACTCCTGAATAAAATGAGATGTACTCTAGAAATCAACCTTTCTCCCAGATTCTGCATCAATACCATTTGGCATCATCGAAACTGGTGGATCTTCGCCTGTTTTTTCTATGAATTGCTTTCGCAGGCACTTTTCTGAATTATCGCCGGTACAATACATATCAATCATTCTTTTTATTGTTGAAGCTGCAATGGATTCATACTTTTTATGGAAGGCACATGTGGCAAGTTTTTCACAATCGGACATGATAATCATCTCAATGGGTGTTGTGTATCCTTATTCACTTTACATATAACAATTTTTCTTATGACCTTAATAAATAATAGAGATAGATTTTATCATTACAAATGCTATAATCTGTCAACAAATCTCCTATCTAGGCGCAGTGCGTTCCCCGATGGATAGTTGATAACCAAATTCATCCAACTAACAATGAGCGATAAATCACATCTGAACCCTTTCTGGTGGAGCATCATCGCGCCATTGCCAAAGGTCTACAAAGCAGCGAGTATCCTTTGGAATATCTTTCATTTTGAGACCTGCATAGATGTGAGCTCCGTCAACGAAGGTTTTCCCTTTCTTAGTATAACGTTCTAAGAACTGAAGTGCACCCTGATCAAAGTTTCTTGCAACTAACACAGCTCTTGACGGGAAGTACGGTCTAAAGATAAATTCGTCTTTAAACATGAACCTAACACCAAATCGTTCTAGGCTATCCATAAAGTCAATCAATTGTATTCTTCCTAAAGCTCCCTCTGTTACATTAACAAAGATGTAGTGCGTGCCAAAAAGACTACCTCCATCAACAGAACCATCTTCTTTCGAGCTAGTGTCAATAAGGATGTCAACAACCCCCTGACCCCCATCTCGTTTGAAGAGTCTTGCTTCAATAGAAATCTCGCCACCATACTTTTCATGAACGAAACTTGAAACTTGACTCACAAATGGATTTTGAATTTTCTTTAGAAATTCGTCCGCAATCTCTTCAAAATCATCATAGGCGTCAGATTGAGGCGTATCTTCGACATATCGCCCTTCTTCGAATTTTCTGCCTAATTCATTAGCAAGAGAGTATGCCTCTTGATACTCCTTCTTTTTAGGCGCAATTAGCGCAGTGATGGTCTTGTCTCTTGGTGCAAGATAGATGACCTTCTCTTCAGTAGTGAATGATGAGAGCCCACCAAGTTTCATTTGCTTAGCAAAGTGTCCTATAGCACTCACAAAACTGGAGAAGAGTGTAGGATCTGTCTTTCCTTTCATCTTTGAATAAAGGGGTACACCAGAATCCGCTTCGAATATCACTACACCTTCGATGTCCATAATACTATCACACACATTGGGTGAGCGGCGCTTTTAAGCACTTTTAAGCACTTTTAATGCTATTTGAGATGGCAGATTATGGAAGTTTATTGTTCAAGGAGCTCTGGCGTTTTTACTAGTTTTCGAAACATCTTCTTGTCGTAGAATGGAGCCTGTCTATTCATACATGGGATCACAGCACATCTAGAACACGCATAACTAAACAAGTCTTCTTTTGATGGGTTTGGGCCGGTTGTTTTGACGAACTTGTCCCAATTTTCCAAGAAGAAGATGGACTTTTTGTTTGCAAAGGTTTTGAATGCAGAATTAAACAGACTCTCCAAGAATGAAGAAGGTTCTCTACCACTTTGATACATAGTTGCAATAAGTGCCATAACAGGAGCAAGTGAGCAGGATAACGCATATCGTTTCACTTCCCAAGGTGTTTCAAATCCATTCTCGATAGCTCCAATTTCCCACGCTCTGAAACTCTCTAAACCAGGCTTCTTTTCATGGTCAAGGATTGGGTGAACGACCTTTCCTCCTTCTTTTCCCTTACCATGTCGAATTGGAAGCCCTCTTGGAACGTGTGAAGATCTCCCACAAAATCCGTAGTATCCACCGACTTTTCCATGTTTAATCAGGTCGATTATTGTTTCTGCCTCTTCAAATGGTTTCTCTAACTCATGAGCTGGAACCCAGATCATATGGTCTTCGCATCGTAACTCGCCACATAGAGCACAAGGATTTGATTCTTGATTTGTCCTTGTATATCCGAAACGTTTGCACTCCTCACATGTTGTCATTCCAGTTTCAACCATGAAAATACCTAGATTCCCGATGTTAATATCTTTCTACATATTTCAAGAAGCCTTATGAACACAAGACAATGAAGTGATTACGAGGCCTTTCAGGATGGCAAACAGTGTGTATTCATCGGATTTCCTTGTTATTGGTAGCGGTCTTTCAGGTCTGCTATTTGCTTTGAAGGCTGCGAAGCATGGTTCTGTCCATATAATCACCAAAGGTCGAATGACAGAGTCTTCAACCGTCAGAGCTCAAGGTGGAATTGCCGCAGTTGTGTCCCCTGAAGATTCAATAGATTTACACATTCAGGATACCATTCGTGTTGGCGATAATCTATGTCATCCCGATGTGGTTGAAAATATAGTTCGAGATGGCCCCGAACGAATTCGTGAACTCGTGAATTTGGGCGTTGATTTTTGTGGCGAGGAAGAAACTGGCTATGAGCTGGGTTTAGAGGGGGGTCATAGCAAAAGAAGAGTTCTTCATGTGAAGGACCATACCGGTGAGGATATTGAACTTGCACTTGTAAAGCGAATTGAATGTGCTGAGAACATTACAGTATATGAGAACCATCTGGCTGTTAATCTCTATGTACGGAATAACAGAGTATATGGTGCATACGTTCTTGATGGCAATACAAATGAGATTGAGCATTTCGCTTCAAAAGTTACAGTTCTTGCAACTGGTGGTGCTGGAAGAGTCTTTCTTTATACAAGCAATCCCGATGTAGCCACTGGTGATGGAATTGCGATGGCTTTCCGTGCTGGTGCTAGTATAATGAATTTGGAACTGGTTCAGTTCCATCCAACTTTGTTGTACCATCATAAACAGAGAGCCTTACTGATTTCCGAAGCACTCCGGGGAGAGGGTGCACTGCTACTGGGTCCTGATAGTGTTCGGTTTATGCCAAACTACCACAAAGATGCAGAGCTAGCACCTCGTGATGTTGTTGCTAGAGCAATTGACAACGAACTCAAGAAAACTGGTGCTGACCACATGTGGCTTGATATCTCCTTCAAAGACTCTGATTTTATCAAAGATAGATTCCCGCAGATTTACGAAGGTTGTCTTGAAGCTGGTATTGATATCACGAAAGAGCCAATTCCTGTTGTTCCTGCTGCACATTACATAATGGGTGGAGTCAAAGTTGATATCAATGGAAGAACTGATGTTGACGGTTTATTTGCTATTGGTGAAACTGCTTGTACTGGTTTCCATGGTGCGAACAGACTTGCTTCCAACTCATTACTTGAAGCAACAGTTACAGCACATAATGCATCTATCGTTGCTATTGAGAATATCAAAGAAGATTTTCCAGCTGTAG
Source organism: Candidatus Thorarchaeota archaeon (assembly GCA_018238205.1). GTDB lineage: Archaea > Asgardarchaeota > Thorarchaeia > Thorarchaeales > Thorarchaeaceae > SMTZ1-45. The sequence goes on along the minus strand of JABCTV010000017.1, from coordinate 26,323 downwards.
TTATCCCTCCATGGGATACTGGTGATGCAACTGACCCCGATGAATTAGTTGTGATCTCTCACGTCTGGGATGAGATACGCAGAATTATGAGTAACTATGTGGGAATAGTTCGTTCTAATAAGAGGCTCATCCGCGCAAGAAACCGAATTAGCTTCTTAATGCGGGAGATAGATCAATTCTATTGGGATTTCCATATCACGCCTGATCTAGTTGAACTAAGAAATATTGCACTTGTTGCAGAGTTGATTATCAAGATGGCAAGGATGAGAACGGAAAGTCGTGGTGCACACTATAACAAAGATTTTCCAAACGAATCTGATGAGATTGTGGATACAATAATGCGCAAAGGATATAGCTCTGTTGTATAATATTTTGGAATACAACTCAAGGTTTTGAAGAAACCTGAATTGGTGTTACATCTGGTGCATTGCGCCATCTATTGTTGTACCTGTTTCTTGGACTCCTTGGAGCTTTTTCATCACCCCATCGACCAGTGAAGTCCCGAAAATTCGTTTCATCTAACTTCTTCAGCACCTTTTCAGTAATCCAGATTTCTCCTCTATCTTGAATTCTGTCGCAGAAGATTTTGGCATAGCATCGTGGAGTACTTTGAGGAGATGGATAATTCGCATGAGACCCGAGTGCAACCCAAACATGTAGATGGGCATCGTCAAGAGTAGGAGGTTCAAGCTCAAAATCTGGCAACGTCATAGTTAACGATGTGATCCTTGCGCTAGCATGGTTGGAAACCAACCAGATTGCATCTTGGACTCCATTCCCTTCGTACAATCTAACTTCAACATGTTCCCAATCGCCAAGATGATCCCCCAATCCAAAGTGGGTTCCTGGGAAATCATTGTAATTATACCAGAACCAGTAACGAATCTGAGTCATAGGTTTACTAGTCCATATCTCGTAGTAGCATGGTGCTGTTTCGTCGAGTTTCTTGGGTGTCTTTGTTACTTGGAAATTGCTCCAGTCCTTCTGGTACATCTGGAATATTTTCTCTGCATCCGAAGGAAAACAGCAGTGAGCACTCTCCTCTGGATGGAAGTGAAGAATTGGTGCATATGCCTTGACCAAATCGATGGAGTTCATATCGTCACAAGTTATGTTCCTATCACGTTCGTTAAATTCATACCGAAAGATGATTACATTAGTCTTAATTGATTAAAAAGAGAGAATTGCCACAGGCGCTCTAATTGACTACCTGCGGCATGATAATTGTAATTATTGATATCAAATCTTCTTTAGCATGGCTGTGAAGTCAGCTTTAATCTTGAGAGCCTCGTGTGATCCACCAAAATCACCAGGGGCGATACTCAGCTGATTGCCTTTCATGACAGCTTCAATAACCATCACTCCAGGAACCTCGATTTTCAAGCCAGTATTTCCACCTACTTCGATTTTTTCTGTGTAAAATATATCTGCATTGTTTGATATCGCTAGCATCAGATATGCCGCTTTCTTATCAGCCATCGTTATGGAGGGCAAGGGGGTTGAAGAGGGTGTTGGGCTAGGAACAGCTTCACGTGCTGGTTCCTCATAAACTGTTTCAGCACTGATTATAGGTTCAGGCTCTGGTTCAGGTACCGTCTTTTTAGTTGGTGCTCCTGCAATTGGATCCGGACTAGCTACAGCTCCACTTTCCTTTTTGAATGCTAAAAACTTGTCATCAAAACTCCATCTTTCATCAAGGATGCTTTTGAATGCTGCAATAGAGGATGCGATATCTGGATCAGTATCGTCCTTTTCCATCATTTCAATGAATTTCGAAGTAGAAAGCCCGATAGTTGTCACACCAATCTTGAAACCTGATTTATGGACACCTCTAGCTATTCGTATTGCATGCATTCTTGTTGGCATATTCACACTACGCCCAATCCATACCCAACACGTATCATTGTACTCGTCAAGTACGATAATGGCATTATCACTGTTAATATGTCCGACATCGAGGGGTATTGGACTGACTTCGCCTGAATCATCTTTTAGCATAAGCATGAATGCTTTCCTTGATAGCTGCTTCATAATTGATGGGGCCTCCTTACATGTTCGATAGTCCCAAGAAACTCTTTTCGTATAGTTGTATAAAATCTATTCTTGGATGGACGATGTTGTAATATAAGGCGTCGTAGAATTGAATCGCTCTTTCTATGTCATGAAATTTGTAGAGGATATATCGATTTCACTATCAATTACGAGGATTGATTGAGTATCTTCAATTCCATCGATCTTTCTTACCTTCTCGGTGATTATTTCTATGAGGGTTTCCATATCGCGCCCACGCACTTCTGCAACGATATCATAGGGCCCAAAGACCTTGTGAGCCTCTTCTGTGACAGAGAGACCCAGTACCTCTCTCAGTACATTTTCTTCCTTTCCTACCTTTGCTTTGATTAGAATGTACGCTTTTACCATTCTCTGCACCACCGGCTTGATTCTGACTTTGCATTGAAGAGATAGATAACTGTTACTCTTCACGTTGCATTCATTTAATTATAATAATTATTACTGGAATCATAAAAATAATACACATGAAATTTCCTTATATACAAATATATTCAAGATTTTATTGTCGAATCCTATTATCAAATAGTAGGAATCGATAAGCGCAAGACGTTGCAGTGGAAAACTCTCTGCATCGAGGTGACTACCGTGGGCAAAAAGAAGTTGAGCGCTGTACCCTGTCCTATATGTAAGGGTCCAGTTGAAGAAATCACTGTTGAAGAGGAATCGATTACCGAAGCCAAAAGAGTTCCGGTTCTTATTCCTGCGAAGTGTACGAAAGGACATAATGTCATTCTATTTGTCGATCGGAATTTTACCATCAGAGATGTTGAAGCAGCAGGCCAAGTCGTAGATGATGGCAGCTCAGAATCTGGAGATTCTGTTAAAAAAGCTGTAAAGTGGATGGATGATTTTTAGAGGAGATTTGTTTGATACAAAGCGTATACTTAGTTAACGATGCCGGTGAAACTCTCGCCGCGATTCCAATAGGTGATTTTCAAATAGATGAAGCACTCTTTGGTGGATTTCTTTCTGCTATTCAGATGTATAGTAAGAGAATATCTGGCAAAGATATCAAAGAGCTGACTTTGGAAAACTATCGGCTAATAATATCAAAACTTGATCGAATTTTCATAGTTACAATCCATGACCTCAAAGATAAGAATGCAGCGGCACTAAATACAGAGCTGAGCAAGCTAGTTGAGGGAACACTTGGCGATATTATTACAGATGAAACAATCGAATTGGTCAAAGAAACTGCGACTAAGGTTTCAACAAGCGCTGGGCGCGCAACTGATTGGGCTTCAAAGATGTTATAGAGGTATAAAAAAATGCAATTATTGATACAGTCTTCTGCCGAACTTGTAGCTGGAATTGGTACTCTTTTTGCTACTTTGCTTTTGGCAAGATTTACGATAAACAGAGTTAAACAGCTTCCAGATGAAGAGAAAGCACTCGGAAAGCCCCTGTGGGTTGCTGTCATTGCGATCTTTTTGTTAGGAATCGGTTCAATACTATATTTTATGTTAGGAGTAGAACTAGGTGCAACCCAAACATTATACTATATTGTTGTTATTATTGGTGGAGGTACTCTTGCACTTTCAGCAACTATGATTATGGGTTGGAAAAGAGGTCAAGCTCTGCCATTAGTGACAATGGCTATACTCCTTATTATTTCCATCGTGGGATATCTATCCCCTGGTATATTCGGTGTGTATACTTTACTGTTGGTCACTTCTTTTGGTTTGTTCCTGTTTGGTGTACCCATTGTTCTGTTTACATACCTAACCATTACGACAAAAAGGATCACAAGCTTCGGGTTCGCTATTCTTTCCATAACCCAACTCGCATTGTTATCCATTACTTCTAGTACCGATCCTATGATGTTCGCAGTAATAATCGCCTTTCGAGTCTACGGACCAGCTGTGCTAATTACAGCACTAATCCTATCTGAAACTGGAATAACTGGCGAACTAATGATGTATGCTTTGACAATAGGCTCTGCATTCTACTTCATTGCATATCTGCTGATTTCCCCAGTTACTGCAGATGTTGTAATGACTCTCACAATTGGTCTAGTTGGCATTGGCTCAACAATTGGGATTGGTTCTGCTGCCTATACACTTTCAAGATGGAAAGTGAGCAAAAACCCAGCAACCCTTTCACTTGGACTATATTTCTTGTTTGCTGGATTCTCATTCCTAATATTAGCACTTTCTAACATAGAATTTGTAGCAGGTATTCATACCGATTATCTGGCACGAACTTTGGGAATTATTTCTTCAATGTTTCTTAACCTAAGTGCAATAATTGCTCTCGACTGGAAACGTGTAATTCTGCTTCCAATCCTTATAGCGGCAGCACCTCTGGCCCAGATCATTATGAATTGGCCACTGGGTATCGCAGTTGGCGATATCCCATTGCACGGAATGGTAATGGGAATGACCTCACTATTTCAGTACTTCATTCCTCTTGCACTATATGCAATGCTCTGGTGGAGAATGAGAAAAGAAGGAGCTCCCGGTCTATATCGGCCACTTTTCCTATCACTAGGAATCGTCCTGCTAGTTATGGGAACTACTGGCGGTAACCTTGTATCACTGACCTCAAGCATGGGTCTCTTTGCAAGCTTCATCGTTTTCTGGTTCGGAGTTACTGGAAGGGCTGACAAAATACTTGGCAAAACTACTGCTGAGGTAACTGCTGAGGCAATTCCTGAAGCTGAGGAAACTACTGAAGCTGAGGAAACTACTGAATAGGTGAAACATCATGGCTGTGGGTGTACCAATCTTCAAGATGGTTCTCATTGGAAAGACCAATTTCTGGTTCAGAAACAATGAGGATCGTTTTGAAGAAGCCATGAAAATGTCCATCGCGGCCAATTTCACTAGTAAGAAGGTCAAAGTTGATGGTATTACCACCACACTAATGTTAATTACTGGTTGGGCAGACAAACTTCTTGGGTCTGCTGCTTAATAGGTGATAAATCATGGCTGTGAGAGTACCAATTTTCAAGACTGTTCTCATTGGTGAAGGTGGAGTTGGAAAGACCAGTCTCGCCGTCAGATACACTGAGGATCGTTTTGAAGAAGACATGAAAATGACCATTGGGGTCAATTTTGCAAGTAAGAAAGTCGAAGTCGATGGTACTAACGCCACGCTAATGTTATGGGATCTTGGTGGGCAACCAAGATTCCGTGACGTAATTGGTGACTATTTCAGAGGCGCAAGAATTGCAATTGCTGTTTATGATGCTACACGGTTCTTTTCTCTCGAAAGACTTGAAGATTGGATTAGTCGAGTAAAGGATACAGCTCCAGAGTGCAAGTTCTTCTTTGTTGCAAACAAGATTGATGAACGGCAGGATGGAATGGGTGTATCGCTAGAAGATGGCACTGCATTCGCTCAAAAATATGATGCTCCTATGATGGAAGTATCTGCAAAAACTGGCGAAGGAGTCAACGAGATGTTCGAATCCGTGACTCGTATGCTACTGAGTCAGTAGCTTTTATGCTTCATTCTTCGTGCCCACGGAGTATGAAAACCGGACCGGAGCGAACCTCCGGTCCACCTTTTCTTTCTTTGATTATCTTCTTCTATTAAATTGTCTTGGTTCCAATTCTTGAATATCTTTTAAAAATTCAATGAATTAAAAATGAAAATGAAAAACTATAGAGGACTGAGCTATTTGCTCAGCCCACAGCTTTGTCGCCAAAAATAACGTATCTATGTTGATGTCTATTTCATTGCAAACCTTGGACATTTCTCCTTGGTTATACCAGGAGTATCACAGGGCTTATTCATACCTTCGTAGAATTTGAACCCATCAACACCACACGTATTATCGGCTGCATTAAATTCTGGACATGTCATCTTTACATTCTTCCAATTCGGTCTTTTAGTCCACGGTCCCAAACTACTACTAGTCCGGCTTGGACATGCTCAAAATATTCCTAATATCATATATTAAGCTATTTCGGTTGATTGCTTTCTAGTGTAAAGGTTCGCCAGTTAGAAGAAACCTCTCTTTTCAAGTACTTCTCTCAAGAGCGCAGGTTGATCTGTAAAAATTCCGTCAACCCCGAGGTCCAAAAGCTGAGCCATAGTTGTTTCATCATTGATTGTCCAGACATGAACTGCAAGATCTAATTCGTGCGCCTTTCTCACAAACTTCTTGGTAACTACGGTGAGGGGTCCAGACTTTATTGGAACCTGGAAAGATCGATACTGGATATCTTGTGTTTTAATTCGCGGTAAGCCGAACTTCGAGTTCAGAACGAATCTCAGCACTTCTCCTGGATGGGCACTAGTTAGAACCTCAGGTGAGAGTTCTCGAAATCGTTCGAGCTGATAATCATGGAATGAAGCAACTATTACTGTGTCTTTTCGGTTCATCTCCGATATAATTCGAGCTATCTCCATGGGTGCTGCTGGAAAGGTATCCTTGATGTCTAGATTGAATATCATCTCTGGAAATCTATCAAACGCGTCGCGAAGAGTGACTATCTTGTGTCCCTTATCTCTGAAAGGGTATGTATCCCCATTGTCAAGTGTGAAATTTACCCCCAAATCAATTTCCATTAATTCATTCAGGGTGTGGGATCTAATGGTCCCTTCTTTACCGGTTGTACGTTTCAAATCCTCGTCATGAAAAAGAACAATCTCATCATCCTTAGTTAAGTGGACATCAGATTCGAGTACATCGATACCAACCTCTACAGCGTTTTCCAGGGCAAGCATGGTGTTTTCAGGACTATTCCCAGAATCACCTCTATGGGCCATTATCAACGGGCGTTCGATATTGAATATACGTGAAGATGCCATTATGAAATGCTACTCTTAACAGTCGTTTAAGTTCTCTTGTTAATCACAACAAAAGCGATAGAATTATCCCATAGCAATGATGACAATGGATGAGCAAGAATGAATTCTCAAGGAACTCGTACAATTGATGTTAGGGTCGAGTGGACAAAGTCGGGTATCCCCACAGAGCAGATGTTGATTGATGCAGCAGCTGCAGGATTAGTTTCACGTAAAGATGAGCCCTATAGCGAATTTGTAGAAGATATTGATACCGATCGTGCAAAAAGTTTCCTAGCAAAGATGATCAAGCTCGGTCATGAGAGTGTTCTTGAGCATATCGTATTCCAGTTCTGGTTAGGTATGTCCCGAGTAGCTTCACATCAGCAAGTACGGCACAGGATGGCCTCTTACACACAAATGAGTTTACGGCAAGAACGAAACCTCACAACTGAGGCTTTTGTAGTACCCCCCCAGATCAAAGAAGAAGACCTTGAGGATTGGTTACAGGATATTCAATCCACAATTGATAGTTACCGTAAGTGGTTGGATAAGGGGTATGATGTTGATGTTGCACGAAGACGCTTGACACAGGATGCCCGTACAGATATGGTCATGACAATCAATGCTAGGTCTCTACGTAACTTCTTTGACTTGCGTGCAAAGCATGATGCTGATTTCGAGATCCATGAAGTGGCAAAGAAGATGTACACCCTCATCAAGAAAGAAGGACTCTCTTTCCTCTTTGAAGACATTGGACTTGAATGAAAAAGAAGTAGAAACTGGAGCCAAAAAGCTCCAGTCTTAAACTGATTTGATTTTAGTCGACACCGCATTTCTTCTTCAAGATTTCCCAGTCGAGAGTTACCTGCTCCTGGATGCTCTTTCTGAAGTCTTCCCATTCGGGCTTGAAGAGGTGCTTGAACTGGCCTTGAGTCTTAAAGTACTCATCAACTGGCTTTAGTTCCTTTATCCTCTTACTTGGATTTGACATGATCCATTCTTCACCATTGATCACTTCGTATAGTGGGTGAAGTCCGGTTTCAACAGCCAGCTTGGAAAGGGACATACTCTCTCCAGTTGCTGAGCGCCATCCTCTGGGGCATGGGGAGAATGCGTGTATGAAAGCAGGTCCTTCGACCTCCAGAGCCTTCCTGAACTTTCCAATGAAGTCTCGGTAGTTGTATGGTTCACAAGTAGCAACGTAGGGTACCCTGTGAGCAGCAATGATCTCTGCGAGAGGCTTCTTGCGCTCCATCTTACCCGGTATCTTACTACCTGCCCAGGAAGTTGTTGTTTCCTGCCCAGGGAATGTTCCACCAGATCTTTGAATACCTGTGTTCTGGTACGCACCGTTGTCATAGCACATGTAGACCATATCATGACCGCGCTCCATAGCACCGCTGATAGCTCCAAATCCGATATCGAATGAGGAACCGTCACCGCCGATAGCAATCACATCAACGTGTTCATGCTCGTAGCGTCCCTTTGAATGCATGATCTTGGTCGCCTCAATAATTCCAGAAGCAACTGCTGCTGCGTTCTCGAATGCTACGTGGATCCAAGGTATTTTCCATGCCGTATAGGGATAGATAGTGGTAGCAACCTCAAGACAACCTGTGTTTTCACACACGATAGTAGGGCCTCTGAGAGCCATTCCCATCAGCTTGACAATTGTAGGTGCAGCACATCCGGCGCACATACGGTGGCCGGAAGTCAAAATAGGTTCTACCTTAAGCATGTCTTTGATTGATACTGCTGGTTTATCTGCTGTCATTATTTGCGAACCCCCAGTGTTTCGTACTTTGGAGCTTTACCCGCCTTCAGGTACTCCTTTGTTTTCTCGATACCCTCAACAAAGGTAGTTGGGGGTACATCACGGCCTCCGAGTCCGACAACAAAGTCGAGAACCATTGGTCGTTCCTTGGCTTCGTACAGAGCAGTTCTAACCTCCATAGCCAAAGGATGAGCGGCTGCACCGAAGGACATAGCTTTCTCGAAGATAGCTACAGCCTTAGCATTTCCGACAACCTTGGCAATCTCATCTGCTGGGAATGGACGGAACATCTTAAGCCGGATAACACCGACTTTTTCGCCCTTCTCCCTAAGAACATCGGCGACGACCTTGGCAGTACCACCCATTGTGCTCATGGCAATTATTATTATTTCTGCGTCTTCGGTCTTGTAGGCCTCAAATTGACCATACTTGCGCCCTGTAATCTTCTCAAACTCTGCCTCAACTTCCTTGTACACCTTACCGACTCTGTTTATTGCTCTGTCCTGCTGCTCCTTGAATTCAAAGTAGTAGTCAGTCAGGGCTAAGGGTCCACTTGTGAGTGGATTGCTGGGATCGAGTGGCAGTACTGGATCTCTTGCTCCAACGAACTTCTCCACAACATCGTCAGGGAGCATCTCTACTCGCTCGACATTGTGGCTTAAGATGAAGCCGTCAATTCCTACCATTACTGGAAGGAGTACATCATGATGTTCTGCCAATCTAAAAGCCATCAGGGTAGTATCATAGGCTTCCTGGCAGCTCTGACAGTAGAGTTGAATGAACCCACTGTCTCGCATTCCCATTCCGTCGCTATGATCATTGTGAATGTTGATTGGTGCTGAGAGTGCTCTGTTTGCAACTGTGAATACTATTGGCATCCTCATTGATGCTGCAACGTACAGAATCTCCCACATGAGTGCAAGTCCTGCAGAAGCAGAAGCTGTAGCAACTCTTGCGCCAACTGCTGATGCTCCAACACAAGCGCTCATCGCAGAGTGTTCAGACTCTACTGGAATGACTGCTGCATTGATTTCACCATCAGCTGCGAAGCGTTGGTAATCTTCAACAATAATTGTCTGCGGAGTAATCGGGTAAGCTGCGAGAACATCCAAGTTCGCCTGCCTGAGTGCATGTGCAATAGCAGAATCGCCTGTTAGACCTTCAATTTTGATCTTGTCTTTTGATATTGTCATTGAAGCTTACTCCTTTACCATTTTGATGCTCTGGGTTGGGCATTCGTGTGCACATATCCCGCATCCCTTGCAATAGTCTAAATTGAATGCGTGGACAAACTTGCCATCTTTCTCAGTAAGAAAGATCGACATATCAGGACAGAATATCCAACACCTTCCACAAGTACCGTTCTTAACCCAAAGGCAAGTTTCGGGATTGTGGATTGGCTTTTCGGCACGCCATCCGCCAGTCTTGTACTTTTCAGCATTGCCGGGTTCAACAATGTTGCCGGCCATCGGGATTTCATTGAATTTTTCACTCATCCGATTTGAGCCTCCTTAACAGCTCTCTCTATTGCTACCTTGTTCAAATCTCCAACCTTACCGGGATAACGATTGAGGACTTCTCCAATAACTGTGTCAATATCCACTACACCTGTGGCAGAAACTGCAGCCGCCATGGTTGGCATATTATAAAATGGACGTCCCATGACTTCCATGGCTATAGTGCTTGCATCAACAGTAACCACCTTTCCACCCTTGAAACCAAATTGGTCTCGGATGTCTTTCGGGCTACTTTCTGTGTTGAGTACTAGAGTTCCATCAGCCTTCAGTCCCTCGGCTGGATTCAAAACTTCAAGTAAGGTGGGGTCTATACAGACCACAACATCCGGTATGTACACTTGGGCGTACACTTGGATGGGTTCCTTACTGATTCTCAAAAACGCTCTTACGGGTGCTCCAGTTCTTTCAGGCCCAAACTCGGGGAAAGCCTGGATATAATTACCCTCTGCAAGAGCGGCTTTGCCTAGCATTTGATTGGAAGTTACGACTCCTTGGCCGCCTCTTCCATGCCAGCGAAATGCAGTAATTCCTTTAGCAAAGTCCATACTCATTGTCAATATCACCTACGGGGTGAATTCACCGCTTGCAACCTTTGAGATACTTATGTATTTACTGGCATGGTCTTCATCATAGAAGAGTCATGGATTCACTATGTTGAACTACAATTGTGAAATGAATATGATTATTGGAAAGGATGGACCTTTTACTTTCTCTTTGCAAAGACTGCAACAATTAGGACAATCACTACCACCGAAACACCCACTACGATTAGTAACGGATCCATAGGTATACCAACAGATGTTCCAATAGCTGTGGTGGTTTCTTCATTGTACCAGGGTGGAAGTGACTTGTCAGGAATGGTCCTTGGATGAAGATCGCTATTTTCTGTATCTCCCTCAATCGAGTATGGAACATCTACTATACTGTCATTATTGGCATCCGGAGATGTCCAATCATCCCAGTAATTATTATCGATGAAGTTGTTCACTCCATCATCAGAAGCTTGGCATGTTTCGCCGTTCATGAAGAAATAGTTGTTTTGAACTATATTATCATCAGCATTTGTGGTGAATTCCAAACCCCATCTCGAATTGTTCGCAATGACATTCCCAGTAACAAGATTGTTTGATCCGCCAAATCCAGTATGATATGAATGGTAGAACCTTATTCCAATCTTCTCATTGTTTGTCAGGTAATTCTTTGAGATTGTGTTATTCTCTGTTCCAACTAAAATAGCATACTCAACATTTGATATCCGATTCTGTGCAATTGTACAGTTACCTTCTGATATCAAAATACCCTCGATGCAATCTGTGATATTGTTGTAGTTGATATAATGAGACCCTGATTCCACATCAATTCCATTGAAAGTGTTGCTATAGACTTCATTATTATCTACAGTACACCCATCGGCTTCAAAAAGTCGAATTCCACTCGGACTATTCGCGTACACAGTATTACCAACAATTGTAACATTGTGACTGATTGTAGAACCATAGGGATTGCCGATATGAATTCCATACTGCCGATTTTCATAGACGATGTTATTTTTCACTGTAACATTCACAGAGCCATCTTCTACAATTATGCCTCCGAACTCACTGTCATGAACTTCATTACCTTGGATAGTAAAGTTCTCAACGGTGACAACATGGATACCAGCCGCGGCTCGTCGCACATAGTTATCTTTGATGATACCGTTCGCAGAATCGATTATGGCAATACCACACCAGGCCCATGAGATACCATCCAGTTGGTTATCAATGAATTCAAAATGCAAGTCTGAGTTCTCTACTTTTAGCATATGTTCAGCCGCTGAAATGCTGTAGCCTGAGATTATGATAGGGTTTCCAAGCGAACCGTTGCCTTGCCAACCCTCACTAGAGCCTTGAGATAGGAAATCTGCATTTCCGTCGATATGTATTGGATCGTGAAGCGTGTATACCTGTGCAATTACAGCGGACTCTGTAGTTCCGATTTCCTGAGTTCCTGAGAATCTTGAAGAATTAAGCATGAGCAATGAAAGCACTGCTATGATGATTAGTAAATTCAATCCTTTTCGACGCATTGTCATACACACCAACCTACGAGTATGAATCTATCCTTTCAATAATCGATTAATTAAGTTCGCATCGTAGCAATCGGTATAACTCAAGACAATTTCTTTATGATGACGATTAGTAAGAGGAAGATTACAACCGTAACTCCCGAAGCGAGCATTACAAGTTCAGTTCCAATACCTCCAAGGATGAAGGACATCACTGAAACTATCACTTCATCTCTTGCTAGGTTTCCTGCACCATCTACCACAGTGATACTGAAAATATATGTTCCTGCATTTATACCATCTAATGAAAATGTAATGGATCTCCCATCCCAGATTCCAATATCCACTGCAACACTGTTCTCAAAGATTTGATATATGAAATGAAATCTGTCGCTTGGGAACCAAGTTATTGTATTTCCATCAATATCGACTTCTATCATTAGATCTGCAGCCTCATTTATTGTTGGACTTACTGAATCAGTCAATTGAGTAGCAAAAGCATCAATTGAACTTGCTGTACCTGGAAGAGTATAATTTTCAGAAGGGTTGTAGTTCGACCATTCATTACCAGACCTGATACCATCTGTGAATGTAGTATTCACTCCATTATCCTGAGCGTTCAGAAATGAGTTCCACCCAATAGTGTTACCAGCTATCGTATTATTTTCACTAAATGCCGATACATACACACCTTGCTGGCTGTTAGAATAGATGGAACTTGTGATAATGTTACAAAAATATGAAGTGATAATCATCACCCCAATATTGTTACCAAAAATACTGCAATTAACAACCGTGCAGTTGTTTGAAGAATCTAGTAAGATACCATTGTAGGCATCGTATACTCTGCTATTGATGATTGAACAGTCAGTTACTCCTTGAAAATCAATGGCAACATTTCCTCCACGTATATAGCAGTTCTCGATTGTTCCATGCTCGACATGTAAGAAACTAATGGCAGATCTTTCTCCATATTCGCTTTCAGATTCTTCAAGAATGAACTCAGAGTCACGGATAACGAAAAATGCTGTTGTGTCATAGATGCTAATACAGTTGATGGATGAATTGATAGTCTTACCCTCGATAATGTAGGGATCACTTCTTGTTCCCACACCAGCGCTACTTTGTTCAGCCAGTTCTACATTGTTATAAATAACAATTCGTGAATCAGTTTGACTTGTATTTAATATTCGAGTTGGTTCATTAGGCTTGTCTACGTATAAATGTGCAAGGTTTCCAATACCCACTACCGTTACAAAAAGTGATAGTATAAGTAAGAATGCCAGCAGCTTACCTTTCACTCATCCAAACTCCATAGATTTTTTCTTAGAGGAATAATCAATTCATTGATTGTATCCACTTGAAGCTTACCAATCAATCAATCCAATGATTCTGATTTGTCGCTTGAAACGATATTCACTCTGGTGGAAGTACTATGATTTGGATACTAGTTACAGGTCTGTTGTCTTCTGGATCTGAAGCGTCAAATGTATCAAAGGTCATCTCATACGTGAACTTCTTCTCTCCAAGTTTGAGTTCGTGAGCCACTCGGACAGCAAGACCAATACCCTTGAATCCAAAGCCACGGATTGCAACCATTCTCTGCTCTTCCTTCACAAGATTTCGAAGTGTACCCACAATCTTTGGTATATAGATCCTACCTGCCTTATTCGAGATTTCAAGGAGAACATACTCGCTTGTTGGAAATACTTCAACATCGGTTTTAAGTGAAATCGAGATAATGTCTTCTCCAATCTTCAATTGTTCAGGTATTCGTTCTCTGAGTGACATGACATAATCCTAGCGCATCTGACTAATCAACTTGATGCTTTTGAAGTGCAAAACCCAATGCTAATATGTGGGATGTGGATAACGCAGTATGAGGTTGCGTTCTATGGAGAGAAATCAAGCCATTGGACTTACAGTTATTGTAATCGTCGTAGTATCACTTGGATTCATCGCAGTATGGAATCCTCCTCCCCCTCCTGATGTAAGAATCGGTTATCTTTCCAAAGATTTGCATCAGCTCGCTTTACGTGTAGCCATAGTCAATGGTCTATTCGAGCGAGAGGGCATCACTGTCGATCTTGTTGAATTTGGTAATGGTGCGTATGAGATGGATGGTTTTCTCACAGACGAAATCGATATGGGTTATCTCGGTGCCGCACCCGCATTGGTGAAACGTATCAATCAAGATATTCTTGTTACAATATTAGCAGCAGTAAATTTGGAAGGCTCTGCAATCATGGTTTCAAAAACAGAGTATGATGCTGGCCATGTAACAACGGTAGCTGATCTAGCTGGGAAAGGAGTACATACACCAGGGCCTGCTACAGTCCAGAACTACCTTCTCCGACTGGCTTTGAACCAATCTGGTCTTTCATTCAGCGATATTACCGCGTATACTACTATTCCAGCTGCGATGGCTGACTCACTCACTGCTAGTGACCCTGCTTTCATAGTCTGGGAACCTTACAATGCTAAAGCTGAGTATGAAGGAAAGGCTGTACCTCTAATTCAATCAGGTGAAATCTGGCCAAATCATCCTTGTTGTGTTGTTGCATCCAATAACGACTTCCTTGCAAGTCATCCAGACATTGTACAGAAAGTCATTGATATTCATGCTGAAGCACAGAAGTGGATTCTTGACAATCCAGCTGAAGCAATTACAATAGCTGTAGAATGGTTGGAAATGGATTTGACTCCAGTGACTACTGCTTTCAACAATATCATCTACGATTACAACTTGAATCGAACTGGTATTGCAATGTACCTTGATTTTCTAATCCATGAAAATCAGCTCTTGGCTGACAAAATCCCCTCGAATACATCAACATTTCTGGATGGATTTCTTAACACCACTTTCATTGAAAGCATACCTTAGTGTTGTAAGAAACGGCAGACAGAAAAGTAGGACATAGCACTCCAGTGATGAGAAGAATGTCAGTATCCGAAATACAACAAGACGATACACCAGTGAAGATATCTACGAGGCCAAAGGCAACACCTGACATTCTTCAGTGGATACTCCTGAAAATAATAATTCCTGCAGTCATTCTTCTTACTATATGGCACCTGATTGCTAGCCTAACTCACATATCACTGTTTGATGTTGCTCAAGCATTTATGAGGCTCATGCTAGAAGGTGATAGCCAAGGCACTTACTTGACTGAGCACATAGTTGCCAGTGTATACAGAGTTACCATTGGTTTCCTTATTGCTGCTTTAACGGCTATTCCCCTCGGTATTGCTATTGGACGTTACCGTCTTGTTGATTCGGTCTTAGGACCCGTTGTTGAAGCAATGAGACCTATTCCCCCAATTGCTTGGATTCCAATCTCATTACTCATGTTTCCAGGTAATATCGTAGGTGCTCAATCTTTCATTATTTGGGTCGGTGCATTCTTCCCTATTCTAATCAATACAACTACAGGAGTAAAACGGACAGAACCCGTTCATATTGATGCAGCCAAGACGCTGGGAGCTAGTGAGAGTCAGATACTTTCAAAGATCGTAGTTCCTTCCGCAGGTCCTGAGATATTTGCTGGTCTACGAGTTGGATTTGGTATTGGATGGATGTGCTTAGTTGCAGCAGAAATGTTACGAGGTAGTGTCGGTCTAGGTTACCTAATCTGGATTATGTGGCAGGTCGGTAGAACTGGTGAAGTAATCACAGGAATGCTGCTCATAGGTTTCATCGGATTTCTGATAACCTATGCTTTCTTGTTTATTGAAAAGTATCTTATTAGATGGAGGCAGACTGTTTCAGTCTAGATGTAGTCATAGCCTTCTCTTGCTCCACACGTAGAACATCTAGTATTTGGCTCCTATAGGCTAGACATGCCTGTGTAGTTCGAGTTCTGGGTCTTGGTAGATCTAAATTGTATTCAGCAATGATTTTGGCTGGAATATTGCTTAACATAAGTATACGATTGGATAGGAACACCGTTTCATCTACATTGTGTGAAACGAAGAGAATGGTTGATCCTGTAATCCCCTGAATCCTGAGAAATTCCTCTTGGAGGTGATTTCTAGTCTGTGCATCTAGATTTGAGAGTGCCTCATCAGCTACAAGAATGTCTGGAGAGAGAATTAGACTACGTGCCATCTCAGTCTTTCGTGCTTGACCCCCAGATATCTCATGTGGGAAGTGGTCATCGAGACCCTCCATTCCTACAATTTTAAGAATTTCATCGGTTCTTCTATTCCTTTCTTCTTGTGGCAGCCCACTAACTTCAAGACCAAACTCAACATTTTGTCTTACTGTTCTCCATGGAAATAGTGATTCTCGTTGGAAGATGTATCCGACACGGTTGTGTCCTGGTTCTACTACCTTGCCATCTATGAGAACCTCTCCCTCATCTGGTTCTAACAATCCCGCAATGATCTTGAGCAAAGTTGTCTTCCCACAACCACTAGGCCCAAGTATGCTCAATAATTCGCCCTCTTCAACATCAAAAGTAATATTGTCTAGGACTTCAGTTTCACCTGAATCCCCATTTGGGTATGACTTTGAGAGGTTACGAACTGAGAGTTTGGCCATTTTTCATCCAAGTATTGCCTTACACGAGCGTTCTGTTAAATACTATGTTGTAAACAAGTCCTCTTAGAGTGGTGGAGGCTGAGCGCACAAAGTAAAAAAAGGGACCCGAACCATTCTTAGTAGCGTTAGGCACTGATATTTGGGAATATAGCTTCGATATTGACTGTACAAAGTGCCTGTTCACAAACTCCGGAAGGTAATTGACTTGAGCTCACCAAAAATTCTATTCGAGATTGACGACGACGAGAGCACCAGCGCGATTGCTGTAGGCGATGTAACTGGTTCTGGTACCGCTGAACTCTGTACGGGTGGACGTGATGGTGTCATCCGACTATATGATACAAATAGTGCTGAAATTGCATTCCTTGCTCAGCACGATGTAGGTGGCAGTATTCTATCCATCAAGATTGCAGATGCTAATAACGATGGTCAGATGGAAGTGATTGTAGGCCGTGCGCTCAGCTCATCCGAATCTCCTGGAGAGGGTGGGACTGTTCAAGTCTTTAGATATGCTCCTAGTGGTCAACTTGAGATTATTGGAGAATTTGCTGTTCACAAGTTCGTTACAACAGTCTATGTGACTGATGTCACCGGAGATGATAAGAACGAAATTCTTGTTGGTGGAAGTGACAGAACCCTTCGAATCCTTAAGATGGACACTGATAATAACATCACTCAGTTCTGTATGCACAAGCTCGATGACATGCCTCTGGCTATTGGAACCTGTGACGTAATTGGTGATGAGATTGAAGAGATAGTCACTGGCAATCGGGACAATACCTTGCGTATTTTCAAGGTGAAAAATAGTTCAGTAGAGCAAATTGAGGCCTTAGAGCTACCTTCACCAGTTGTATCTCTTGACTCAGGTGACATTCTAGGAGACCGTAAGATGGAACTTGGTGTTGTCACCAGAGATGGCTCAATCCGAGTATACCGAAACGAGGAGAGTAAGTTCGACCTCTTCTCAACATTGGATAATGTTGATGCTCTATCAATCCGTATCGAAGAAATCAACGCAGACCACCTCGATGAAGTTGTAATATCCACGAAAGACCACCAGATTAAATTCTACAATCTGTACATGGCAGACCTTATCGAGTTAGCAACTGTAGATATTGGTAAGAAGATTCTCTCCATCAATGTTGGAGATGCTGGCGGCGATGGTCGCAAAGAAGTACAGGTCGGTGTTTCTGATGGTCCCCTCAAGGTCATTGAGGGCCTCTACAAGATCATTCCAAACTTTGAGGTCAGTTCTGATGCAAAGACCGGAACTGAACTAAGCGGCAAGATTACTGTATACAATATCAGCGATGAACCTGTCAATGGTATCGCTGGTAAGATCTATCACTTTCCAAAAGACAACATGGATGTAGAACCCCAGCAACTTCGTTTCGACCTCGCTGCTGGTGAGAGTAAAAGTATTGATGTTCGCCTTATGCCAAAAGCAGAAGGTACAGTCATTGTTCGACCTATTGTCCTGATGTGGACCGACGCTAGTGGACAAGTAAAGCAGGTCACAACTCCTGAAACCGCAATCCTTGTTGAAGAAGGAATTGCTGTTGCAGCTCCTGCAGATATCGCACCTGTGCCAATCGAGCCAGTAGATTTCAGTAGTCCAGAAGAAGTCATTATTGAAGAAGAATCACCTTTTGGTTCTGTTGTGGGTACTGGTTTCAGCGATGTAGACCAGAAGGAAACCGCTCATAAAATCCTTGAGAGCACTATGACCGAAGGTAGTAGCGACTCGCTAAAGGCCGCAGAGGCACTCCTTGACCAGCTCTTTGGTGCTGAAGAAACCGGTGCCGCAATGACTGAGATTGACGATATCGCAGCTCTTATTTCAGAACCCACTCCGGAAGAAACTACTGTTGTCGCCGCTGCTGTTTCAGACACTGAGAGTGCTTTTGTTACTGATATTAGGCACAGGCGTCCAAAACCACCACGCCCAGGTACCGCCACAGACTCCTATCAATATCTCTTCAAATTGATGGTAATCGGTGAAGGTGCTGTTGGTAAGACCACTCTAGTCAACCGTTATGTTACTGGAACTTTTGAAAAAGATTACAAGACAACTATCGGCTCTCAATTCGCCGTTAAACTCACTCACATCTCCCCTCCTGAGTCTGAGTACTCAACTGGAATTAAAATCCAGGCATGGGACGTCGCAGGCCAAGCGCGATTCAAGGCTGTGCGTAAGATGTACTACAGTGGGGCGGCAGGGGTTATCCTGGTGTTCGACGTTACGAGGCGGCGCTCCTTTACTGAGATGGCCAAATGGGTCCAAGAATCAGACGAGTCGATTGGGACAAGAGTTCCTGCGCTCATTGTTGGAAACAAGACAGACCTTCCGGACCGCGCAGTTCCCTCGGACGAGGCTAAGCGCTGGGCTGAGGATAATGGCTTCCTGTATATGGAGAGCAGCGCAAAAACTGGAGATGGAGTGGCAGATATGTTCACGGTTCTTGCAGAGATTATGTGGAACGAAGCTCGTAGGATTTCAGAGAGTAAGAAGACCGAGATGTAGTCTATTCCTGAGCAGGTTTCCAGCAGGGCAGATTCAGTTGACTCTTCACCCATGACCCCTTACTAACGACATTAGTGGATCTACCCGGGTTTGTACAATGGCACCAGATTGAGCCGCCGAGCTTCTTTTCTTTAACATTGAAGTAGCAGTTCTGGCAACGCTTCATGGGGGCGATTTTTTCAGAAACAACAGGTGGCTCTGATTTCTTCTTAGGAGATTGCTTGACTGGTTCGTTTCTTCTGTGTTTCTCAATTGTTTTTCTTGCATCTTTCTTTAACATCATAGAAACATAATCATCATCGTTCATCTCTGTCCGTTTGCTGTCGTCTTCTACATCGAGATTAACAAAGTCATCAAGAAGTTCATCCACGGAAACACCTTCTTTGGTGCTTTTCCTCTTCCTCATTTCGCATCTCACCAGTCAAGTTTGGGAATAACATTATAATTCCCGTATCCTACCTATGTTCTTTTCTGTGTAAATGCTAATAAAACAACTACCATTGGGAAACTTTCCTATTCTCTTCTAGGATCTCTGGGGCTTTTTGTTTGATACGCTGGAGCCCATTTCCCATTGTACGTAATCCACAGCTACTTTCATTCTCCCTGTTAGAGCCGGTATATCTTCAATACCCTGAGATCTCATGATATCTTCAATGATTGCTTCATCTTCTGGAAGCATCGTTTTCTCAACAGGACTTTCAATTTTTTCTGGTTCTGGTTCATAATGTTGTGGAATAGTTTCAACAAAATCGTCACTTGGAGGACTTGCGTCTAAAACCTCTTCTGATTTTCTCTGAATTTCACCGTGCTCTATTGACCTGGGTTTTCTCTTCAATCTCTCTAATTTTCTATTAGCATCCTTCTTGAGCATCATGCTGACATATTCATCATCATCAATGTCATTCACATGTTTACTATCAACTTCTATATGAAAATCAACAAAGTCATCGAACAGCTCTTCCACTGAAATGTCATCAATGGTTTTGGTTCTCTTTCTCCTGCGCATGATTTCATACGACCCTCTATTGACCGGTGTAACCGAGGTTTCCCAATATTATATCAATATTCATTTTCGCGGGAGTACTAATAAAATACCTATTGTTTGTGCATGGTTTCTAATGGACCAATTTTGCTCCCTCGTCAAAAGCTACAATGTTAGCAGAGCTGGCACCAAAAATGGATTGAAGTGATTCTCGGATTATCTTCAGTGGTAGAGGGCTCTGAGTCAAGGCTCCCATCGCCCCCAGAATATAGGAATTCAACATCTTCATTGAACCAATTCTAGTTAGTGTTTCTTCCGCATCCAGGACAATGACTTGCTTGCATAGTTTGTTTAGCGAATCTATGATTTTCTCAAGGGCCGGATATTCATATTTTTCATTGTTAACATCAACTATCGGAATCTTTGTCTGACTGATGATTGCAACAGTTCGGTTTCCAGCGAATTCCAAGGCAGCTCTTAGTGCTTCTAACGGCTCCAAGCCGAGGAGGATGTCAACTTCTCCCATCGGTATCAATGGCGCCCAGTCTGTTTTTCCTATACGAAGATGTGTTAGGACGCTGCCACCTCGTCTGGATGCTCCAAAGGTATCTCCTACAACTGGTCTCAGACCTGTTTGTGCTGAAGCATCAGCCAACACTCTTCCACAAACAAGATTTCCTTGTCCTCCTACTCCTGCCACTAAAATATTGAAGGGGGCTCTCATTGTACTCGTTCCTCCTTAATGGCATCATGAGGACAGACTGCAACACAAGCTCCACATTGCACGCAGAGCTGATCCAGAATGATCGGGTGATCCATAGTCTTATCCCAACTTATCGCAGGGCAAGCAAAGTCTGAAACACAGATGAGGCATTTCTCCCCTTTGCACAATTCTTTGTCAATTCTGAAGGATGTTTCTTTTACTATAGCTTCTCTTCTGGCTTCTTCGAGTACACAGATACTATCAAGAAGTAGCACTTTCAATCCATCCTTTGTTATTGTTGAATAGAGCAGGTCGATAAGTTCGGGGATGTTGTTTGCATCACCTCTTGCATAGAACTCCGGTTCTATTGCTTTGATAATCTCTTCAATCTTCACTCTCTTTTGATTGGATTCTTGATGAAGTGCGCCTGGATGGGTCTGGAATCCTGTCATAGCCGTGGTTGCATTATCTAGGATCACAAATGTAAGATTGGAATTCTTGTGCTTGGCGTTTATGAGTCCTGGAATACATGCATGAAAGAATGTTGAGTCACCTGCAACCGCTAACACCTTCGAGTCAAAACCGAATCTCTCAAGCTGACCTAGACCAGTAGCAACACCGATACCAGAACCCATGGCTTGCATTGTGGTCATTGCTCTATCATAGAACACTCCCAGTGAGTAGCATCCAATATCTCCTGCAACAACTAATTTGCCACCAATTCTCTTTCGTACCTTTCTAACAGCCCAGTAGAAATTTCGGTGTGTGCAGCCTGCGCAGAATGTGAGCGGACGTGGAACTAGAATATCTGAATCAATTTTCTTTCTTTTATCCAACTTGATATTCTTGAGAATAGCAATGGCTCCTCGCATTACATCAGTTGTCATTTCTCCATAAGCTGGGATTGCTCCAGATCTTTTACCGTGGAACTCTGGAATATTGTCCAACTCCACCGCGAGAGACCTCACTTCGTCTTCTACAAATGGGTCGATTTCCTCGGAGAATAGAACTATCTTAGTTTTCTTGAGTGCAGCTACTACACTTCTTCTTGGCAAGGGGTAAGTAGTAACAAGATTCAGAATACCAATATCTTTGGAGTCCAAAAGATGAATAGCTTCTTGCGAGTAGCGTCGGCTAATTCCACTCGAGATAATCAAGACATCAAGTTCTTTCTCAACTGGTTGTGTATTCCACTTTGATTCATCATAAGTCTTAGAGATTTGTTCCATCTTGTTGAGAATATCTCTATGTTTGAAATGGGGTGCTGGAACATTGAAGAGACCATCTTTCAGAGACCCTGCCTTCCATTCTCGCTTAGGGATATCTCCCTTCGTAACGAGCCCCCTTGAATGACTAAGTCGAGTTGTACTTCGCACGAGCACAGGAACCTCATATTCCTGAGATAGCTTCAGTGCAAAGGGAACTATGTCCTTTGCCTCCTGGTAGGTTGACGGTTCAAGCAGAGGAATTTGAGCTGCCTTTGCATAGAATCGTGAATCTTGCTCGTTACTTGAGCTATGACCACGGGGGTCATCACATACTACAATGACCAGCCCACCTGTACCAGTTCCTGAGAGATTCAGATTAAGAAGAAAATCCGAAGCGACATTCAAACCTAGTGATTTCATCGGGCATATAGATGGAACACCTGCCCAACTTGCTCCCGCCGCGGCTTCCAATGCTACTTTTTCATTTACACTCCATTCAACATAGATATCATATTCTTCAGCCAATCTTTGTAGTATTGTTGTTATCTCAGTTGAAGGAGTTCCTGGATATGAAGCACAGAAACCAATTCCTGCTTCTAGTGCCCCTCTTGCAATGGCTTCATTGCCACCCATGATGGTTTCGTGCTTTGAGTCTATCATCATCCCACAAACTGACAGACTCTCAGAAAACACTTTCGAATTCAATATAGTGTTAAAAGGGAAACCCCTACTGATAGGTAGTACCAAAATGTCAGAAGAACGAGAAAGCGAGCCTAAAACTGTGAAGAAATTCACTTCACTACATTCAATATCCCATGACAAAGATGTAGATGGTCTCAACTCTGCTGCGATTGTCTGGAGATATGCTAAATCCAAAGGATTTGATTTCAGTGTCACTCTAACTGATTACGGATCATTTGAACCTGTATTTTCAAGCATAGCTTCGCGGAGAAATACTCTCATTGTGGTGTCTGATTTGGGCATGGATGATACATCACTAGATACAGTAGTAACAAGTCTCACACGTGCCATCTCTCAGGGTTGCAAGATTGTATGGCTTGACCATCACCAATGGTCCGAGAAGGCAATCAAAGCTATTCGCACACTTCCTAACAAACCCGTATTGAGAATCAATCACGATTATTGTGCTGCCGAGATTGCGCACAAGGTACTGATGCCTCGAGATGAAATCTGTGCGGAACTTGCTCGAATTGCTCATGATACAGATTTCAATCTCCGCGAGATTGAGGGTGCAATGGCATTAACAGATGCAGTATCTGTGATTCGTTTTGGTGCAATTGATCGTCGAGAAGATGTTTCTGATGCTCTTTATCCTGTTATATCACAACTAGCTGAAAGTGGTTTAGAGGGCGTCTGGGATGATAGTACTAAGAAATTCAATGACCCTGTCTTGAACAAGCGCGTCGATCATTATCGCAAGGACAAGAAGAAGAAGATGCGCAAGGCTCTTGCAGGTCATTGCGACAATGTCATTCATGATAGACTCGTTCGTGTTGTGGAAATTCCTAGCGGCGTGACCTCCACCGATTTGGGAACATTCGCTGCAAAATCAGAAAACCTCGAAATTGATGGAAACACCCTACAGGTTGCTGACTTACTTTTTATGCTTAGCCAAGGGGGCATGCTTGGAATCCGAAGAGGGCACGAAACAGTTCTATGTAATATGGTTGCAAAACAGTTCAACGGGGGCGGTCATCCATTTGCGGCTGGGGGTGAGTACGGTCTCTATGAAGATTTTCAAGCAGTCTGCGATGATTTGTTTCTTACACTCTCAAAGAACAAGGATTGGCTTGTTGAAGCGTAAGTTCATTGATTCTTGGAAAGCGCCTGATTCACTGTAGTCATGACGTCGGCTGCTTCATCGTAGATTGTGTCAAACGTCTTGATTGCATCATCAATCAATCCTGGGTTATCCTTACGTTGAATTAAAGCAGCCATGTCCGATTCTGCTGCATGTGTAAGATAGAGCAGCATCTTGTCAGAATTCAGGCTCACCATGCGATATGTTTGGTAATACTTTTTTGCTATTCTGAATGAAATATTACCAGTAGAAGCAAGTTTAGTGAATACATCTCCTATATGTTGAACGTAATTTGATATCAAGTCAGTCGTCAATGATTGCTTACCCTCTACTGGCATTAATACACTGATTATCTTTACTCCATCCTTAGCTCTTGCCATGAGACTCATTTCTGCCATGCCTGACTTTCTTTGTCCTCCGTCAATAACACTTGTTGGTGCTATTATGCGAATCTCATCTCCCGGTTTAGCTGCCTCTCCAAATTCTCTGATTATTGTGCTTCTTACATTCTCAACACCCTCGATAACCACAGACCCCTCAATTTTATCTAATCCAACCAATTGATTGTATAGAGTCATTGCAACGCTTTCTGGATTAGTTGTAGTGAGCAATTTTTGTTTAGTAGTTACTTCATTTCGTTTTATTTCAGTTTCAGAAAGCATCTCATTACGTTTTTTTTCCAATGCTTTAACAATTCCTGCTTCCGAAATTGAGAACTGTTTTGGATGTTGAATCGAATCGACAACAATGAACCCTTCATCTTCAAGATCCGACAGACGTCGATAGATGTATGCTTTAGTATACTTCTTCTTCTCATTTTTTTCAAGATGTGCCGCGATTTCTTTGTATGTAACGAACTTTGATGGTCCCCCCGCTGCAGCCATCAGAGCCTTCATTACCATCATCTGACTCGAATCCACATCTACTCCTAACTGATGCAAATTTCTTCGGGCTTTTTCCTTTGACATCTTTAATTACTCCCTATTTCCTCTATGTCTATTCCTGCATTGAAATCTTCATCAAAGGTTTTTATTGCACTATCAACAAGCTCTGGGTTCGAACTCCTTGGTATCCATGTAGCAGACATCGGGTTCTCAGATACGATCAATACAATACCTTCATTATTTCGTCCAACAAATTGGTATGTAGCATCTGTACGTTCACATATCTTGAATCCTGGCTGGTAGCCCTTTTCACGGAAAAATAGTGTGAATTGCTTTAACAATTCTTGCTGTTCCTTGTCGACCTTGTTGTGTTCAAGACCTTGAAATATTATCCCGTTTTCGAGCAAATTTCCTATTCTTTCTATTCTGACTGGCGTAATCATATCAGGACGATTCAACCACTCTAAGGAAAATCTGACAAGATCTCCCTTCTTGAGATGGCTGTAGATTTTATCATCAATTAATTGGAATACGTCTTCCCATCCTACTGCAAATACAGGTTTCTCAATTTTATGCTTACCCGCAGCTATTGAGATCATATCTGAAGCAATATTTTCTGCGTCCATATTGGTGAGATCTTCAATTTCCGAATCGAGTTCTCTTATTTCGCTCTTAATCTCCCGAGTTGTTTCCTTCATCTTTTTGCGAAACACTTTGTGCATGAGTCCCACATCAGAATTGTACCCATGCTTGTGCTTACTCCGGTCCACTTTGATTAACCCAGCGTTCTCTAGCCAGGATAGACTTCGATAGATTAGGGAGTCCTTTCCTTTTCTTCCGCCCTCATCAATCGCAAGTTGCGTTCTTATTGTTTCAAAGTCAACATAGTTTGTTGGACTACTCTGACTCTTCAGGATTGCTCCTAGGATAACCATATCTTTTCTATGTAATTCAAAATCTAAAATCTCTATGATTGCTTGATACTGAACATCACTCATTATTCTAAACCCCCCTATTGGTTTCTACCCTTTCTTATTTTCCTCCTCTTCATCTGGCATTATCATGCTAATGAGTGATTGGGCTGTTACTCCAAACGCCTCAAAATCTTTTAATGTTAGATCGAAAACTGATTTTCCCAATTTCCAATCTTTATCAAAGGTTTTGACAGCATTATCAATGAGATCCGGATTGAACCTCCTCGTTATCCAAGTTGCAGTCATTGGATTCTCAGTGATGACGAGTGCCATACTCTCTTTGTTGAAACTAATCTGATTGTATGTATTAGGGCCTGAATAGAGCCGCATATCGAACTTTTTCCCTCTTCTCTTCAATTCCCCGAGGACATTATGCAATCCAACCATTTCTTCCACATTTACAACTATTCCTTTGTCCCTTTCAACGTTAAAGATATCAGTTGTCAAAAGATACCTGATTTCAGCACCTCTCTCCGCTGCTTCCGCGAATCTCATTGTTCGAGTAACTATTGACCCGTCCACGAATGGTCCA
>JABCTV010000108.1 GCA_018238205.1 Candidatus Thorarchaeota archaeon | reverse complement strand
TTTTCGAGCCTCTAATTTTTCGCTGACATGATTCTCAGTCCAACCGTGGAGAATGGTTGTAATTTTTTGTCCTACCAATTCATCTGGAGAATCAAATCCAAGCATACGACTTAATGCTTCATTTACAAAGGTAATCATTCCATCAGTGTCATCAACACTCAATCCGGAGTCCATAGTTTCAACAAGGTTCCTATATCGATGCTCGGAATCCTCTAGTGCTTGAGCTCCCTTCTTCTCTTCAGTGATATCCAAGAGCTGAGCAACGGTATGAACTCGACCATCGACACTTTGGATTGCTCCCACATTCATACGAATATCAAGTACTTCGCCATCTTTTCGCATCACTTTGATTTCGTATACAGAAGGTATTTTTTCTCCCTGCTGACGCTTTTTGTAACGGTCAGAAACAATTACGACACTATCTGGATGTAGGAATTCTTGAAAATTGTGACCCAGTATCTCACTTCGTCGTCTACCAAATATGTCACAGAATTTGTCATTAATATATTCAAGCTTATACTCATCATCAACAATTGTAATCCCACTAAAACTGGAGTATTCAACCATGAACTCAAGTATCTCTTTGCGCGAGAGTATCTTTTCCTCAGATGATTCTCGCCGAGAGAGGTCAACAACATATACAACGTATCCAGTGATTTTTGATCCATCCAATATCCTATCTGCAAAACATTGACACGGAATTGCTACTCCATCCCCTGTAATTGCTCTTAGAGAGATAGATGTGGGTTCTACATCTCCCTGAAGAAGTTTGAGACCTTCATGAACAAGTGCATGTTGTTCAGGAACTACCAAATCATCAACATGCATACCTGACATCAACTTGGATTCTTCTAATTTCAGCAGAGCTACTGCAGCACCATTTGCATATTGTAATGACAAGTCCAAGTCAAATTCCACTACAGGGATTTGCATGGAATCAGCTACTTTGTGGAATTCTTTTCTCTCAGGGGACGGCTTTCGTTCGTAAGATTGTTTCATAGCCCCACATCTCATACATGTGGAAACGCAGCAATTCTAGAAGTTTCTAGCAAACGCAAACGAGTGGATTTATTTCATATACCTTTGTAGGACGTACAATTCTTAGCGGAACAACTTAAAGGCAGTAGAAGAGAACGAAGTAGGCGCATATACATTCGGAGAGACTGTCCAGTGAAGGAAATCCTTACTATCGATTTAGAATTGTGTACAGGTTGTCGGAATTGTGAGTTGGCCTGTTCTGTCGCTCATACTCAGTCATTCAACCCAAAGAGATCTAGGATCCAGATTCTAAAAGATGAAATCAGAAATCTGGTTGTTCCCATGGTGTGCCTACAGTGTGATAACCCGCTGTGTCAGGAAGCATGTCCGAATGGTGCAATAGTTGAGAATGAACACGGGATTTTGTTCGTGAAGGAAGAAATTTGCATTGGTTGTATGAACTGCGTCACCGCATGCATATATGGTGGAATTGCTATAGACCCGCGGACTAAGAAAGCAGTGAAGTGCGACCTCTGTAATGGAGACCCTGCATGTGTCAAGGCATGTGATTATGGTGCAATCAGTGTGGCCTCAACAAAGCCAGAAGGTTTCCATCAGCGTAGAAAAGCTGTTTCAATGGCATATCAAACATTAGGGATTCAAATCGAGGAGATTCAAGAATGACATTCCCATACAAAGGTTACGCAGGACATTATCTAGAGGTTGACCTGACCAAGGGAGAGATCCATAAGAAAGAGATGGAAAAAGAATGGGCTAGATTGTACCTTGGTGGAAGTGGAGTTTCATCAAAAATCCTCTGGGAGAGAACGACAGCAGAAACAGACCCATTATCACCTGACAATGTAGTGGTAGTGGGCACAGGCCCCCTCACTGGATCAATGTTCTCACCTTCAGGGAGAATGATGTTCGCTGCAAGAGGACCACTAACTGGAGTGTGGGCTGAATCCCACGTGGGTGGGTTCATGGGCCCAGAGATAAAGTACGCGGGCTTTGATTTTGTTATAATCACAGGCCGTTCGAATAAACCGGTGTATCTCTTCTTGAGAGATGGTAAGGCCGAACTACTTGATGCATCTCATTTGTGGGGTCAAGAAACCGATACAACAACAAAGATGATTCGAGAAGATCACAAAGACCCGTCAATTGAAACTGCGGTTATTGGACCTGCGGGAGAAAATCAAGTTCTTTACAGTGGAATCATTGTCGATTTCTATCGTGCAGCAGGACGAGCAGGGCTTGGAGCAGTTTTAGGTTCCAAAAATATGAAGGGGATTGCAGCGTCTGGCTCACTGGGACTAGAAGCTTACGACATGGAGAAATATCTGGAAGCAAACGCACAGGAAATGGAGAAACTCAAAGACCCACTCTGGAAAGATTCACTAGCCTCGCTCAGAAAATATGGTACTACAGATCTTGTTGCCATCATCAATGAAATAGGTCGACTTCCAACGAAGAATCATTGGACTGGCTTCTATGAAGATGCAGACGATATTGGCCCAGAAATCATCGCGGAAAAATATCGCATCGCACAAGAAGCATGTCATGGTTGTGCAGTTGGATGCAAGTATGTTATCCGTGTAAAGGGAGGAAAATATCCAACAGAGCCAGTAGGAGGTCCCGAATACGAAACTCTGATGGCCTTTGGTTCAAACTGTCTAAACAATGATATTGAATCTATCTTTCACATGGGCAAGAGATGTGACTTACTTGGATTGGATACTATCTCTTGTGGAAAGACAATTAGCTTTGCAATGGAACTCTATGAGAAGGGTATCTGGACAAAGGATGATACCGATGGTCTAGATCTTACATGGGGCAATGCAGAAGCGCAAGTAGAACTTGTGGAGAAGATTGCCAAACGTGAGGGAGTAGGCAAGATTCTATCTAATGGAGTTAGAAAAGCAGCAGAACAGATTGGTGGAGATGCTTGGAAATATGCTGTGCATGTGAAAGGACTTGAAGCCTCAGGACAGGATCCTAGAGCACATCAAAGCATTGGGCTCACCTACGCTACAAATGTACGTGGTGCAGATCATCTCAGAAGTATATCTTGTATAGAAGAACTTGGATATCCCAAAATAGCAGGGGATAGGTTTGGTGCAGAGAAAGCAGATGCCATTCTCGAAATAATGTCTCCTAAACACAAAGGGGAGGTTGTATGGGATATGGAAGACCTCTATGCTCTTGTCGATTCTGCAGTAATTTGCAAGTATGCAACTATGTGGCCTCCAGTCTTCTATTATGATACCTTTGTGAATGTCATTCCCGCTCTAACTGGTATGGAGGAATGGGGCAATCCGAAGTATGTAAGATTGGCTGGTCAGCGAATTAGTCATCTAAGACGAGCTTTCAATCACAGACTTGGAATTACTAGAAAGGACGAAAAACTACCTCCAAGACTCCTATCAGAACCAATGCCAACAGGTCCAGCAAAGGGAGGTCTCCCTGATCTTGATGAGATGCTAGATGAATACTACGAGTTCCGTGGTTGCGACCGAGAAACAGGTTATCCAATAGAGGAGAAGCTCAAGGAACTCCAACTTGATTTTGTAGTTGATGAACTGAAGGCGAAAGGTATGGTAAGATAGTGGGATCACGAACGTCGAAGAGCTATGTTTAAGAACAATATCAATCGGAGTGACATTAACTAACCATTAGTTCATTTTAGCATAGAGAAGGCGAAATCCATCAATGCTTGAAAATACCCAGATGTCAAGACAAATCAAGATTTATTCACTTGGAGCCCTAGTTGGAGTTGTATCAGGACTCACAGCAGTTCTCTTCAGATACCTAATCACCGCGGTCAGTTCTATCTTTCTCATGATCCCAGCCACTCTAGGAACATTAGGGTGGTTAGTAATCCCAATCATAGGCGGCTTAATCGTTGCGTTCATTGTAGTAAGATTTGCTCCTGAAGCGAAGGGGCACGGAGTTCCAGAGGTGATGGAAGCATATGTGCTTCAAGGAGGTAAGATGCGTCTTCGTGTACCTTTGCTCAAAAGTCTAGCATCTGCTATATGTATCGGTTCAGGCGGTTCTTGTGGGCGTGAGGGGCCAATTGCACAGATTGGAGCTGGAGTGGGATCTTCATTAGCTGCAAAATTTAAACTTGACAAGACTGACACAAAGACCCTACTTCTCTGTGGCTTATCTTCTGGAATTGCAGCAACTTTCAATGCACCTCTTGGAGGAGCTCTCTTTGGAATTGAAATTCTAGCAGGAGGAATATTAGGTTTCTCAATTCTGCCTATAATCTTGGCATCTGTTGTGGCGACAGCAACAGCAGGGTTCATCCTTGGGGACAGTGTATCCTTTATTGTTGCAGGATTTACAATGGGGCACCCAATTGAACTGGTCTTCTATCTGATTCTCGGGATAATTCTTGGTGTTGCTAGCGTTATCTGGATGAGGGGCTTCTATTTCATTGAAGACATGTTTGAGAAGATTCGTGTGTCACCGTATGCAGTGCCTGCAATAGGTGGTCTATTGATAGGAGTCCTTGCTATAGGTACACTCTATCTGGAGAGTGCCTTTGGGTATTCTGGTGCCTTTGGTGTACAACCATTCTATCCAGCAATAATGGGTGTCGGGTACGCATTCATTGACGCATCACTTGCGGGAACAGTTGCTCTCGGAGCCCTGATTGTCTTTGGAATTTTTAAGATTCTTGCAACAAGCTTCACACTTGGTTCTGGGGGATCAGGTGGAGTTTTTGCACCAACTCTGTTTATTGGTGCTGCTTTTGGAGGAGCATTGGGACTAGTCTTCTCAACTTTATTACCGGGATTAGTTCCCGCGTCAAGTGTAATTACCTTCGCTCTTGTGGGAATGGCGGCACTCTTCGCTGGTTCAGGACGTGCACCGATAACCTGTATCGTTATTATGATGGAAATGACCCATGATTATTTTCTAATCTTACCACTTATGATTGCAGTTTCTGCATCATTCTTTGTTTCATCCCTTATTGAAGAAGAGAGTATCTATACAATGAAACTCTCACGTCGAGGAATCCACATCAGTAGAGGTACTCATATTGGTGCATTGAAATCAATCACAGTAAATGAGATCATGACAGAGAAACCAACTGTACTAAGCCCTGATATGACTGCATCAGAAGTCTTCAAAATAATAGATGAAACACACCACACAAAGTTCCCAGTTATAGTGGATGAGAATAGGGTCATTGGAATCCTAATAGCAGAAGACCTCTTTCATTCTAAAAATAGGGAGGATGGCAAAGAGAACCTTGTGAAGGATTTGATGAATCAGGACTTCTTACATCTGTTACCTGGATGCACAATGGATGGAGCACTTCAAGAAATGATGCGTCGTGATCAAGGACATGCAGTTGTAGTGGATCCAATAAACCCAGATATGATGATAGGATACATCACAAAGGCAGATGTACTCAAGGCCTATGAGGTAGCCATAATCAGACTCCAAAAGAGCGGGTTAGATGTTGAAGACATTACTCCTGCAGAAATTGTTGGTTTGTAAGATTGATTCACGATGGACTGTTGAGATAGACTTTGAAGCACATGGTTTATGTTGAATAACATGTATGTGGCCCTATGGCCGACATCAGCATTGAACTATTAGGACTCAGGTTCAAAAATCCAATCCTAACTGCTGCAGGACCCACATCAAGAGATGGAATGACTCTTCTAAATGCGGCCGCAGGTGGTGTGGGAGGTCTCGTTGCAAAGACTGTGAGTGTAAAACCAGCAGATGTTCCGAAGCCAAACATGGCAGCACTCAAAGAGGGAAGGGTTGGATCTAGGAGAGGTATTCTCAATGCTGAACTCTGGAGCGAATTACCTCTGGAAACCTGGCTTGAGAGGGAGTACCCAATTGCCCTGAGTGCTGGACTGCCATTGATTGCAAGCGTTGGGTATACTCCAGATGATGTAAGGGAGATAGCTCCAAAACTGGAGAAAGCTGGAGTCCAGGCAATCGAGTATAGTACTCACTACGTTGGCGGCCATGTGGAGATTGCTAAAGCTCTGAGAGATGCGGTAGATATTCCAATCATTGCCAAACTGAGTCCAAAGGTCGATGTAGCAGAAGTTGCCAAATCATTGGAACCTCATGTGGATGCAATTGCTGCAATCAATACGTACGGTCCCTGTCTAAGAGTTGACATTGAAACTGGAAAACCCATGCTTGGAAGTGAGATGGGACATGGCTGGATGAGCGGCTCTGCATTGAAACCAATTGCTCTAAGATGTGTAGCAGACATTGCAAGCACAGTCAAAATACCTGTAATTGGAGTTGGAGGAGTTGCAACTGGAGAAGATGCTATTGAGTTCATAATGGCAGGTGCATCAGCAGTTGAGGTCTGCACTGCTGCAATCCTAGAGGGTGATGTAATCTATGGAAAAATTGCAGGTCAGGTAAAAGACTGGCTTGATTCACATGGTTATGAATCGATCAAGGATATTCAGGGAGTAGCCCTTCCTCATCTGAAACAAGGCATAACTCTAGAACCACCCCCAACAGTGGACTTGGACAAGTGTACAAGGTGTGGTCTCTGTGAGAAGTCTTGTGTGTTCCATGCAATCACTGTGAAGAAGAAAGAAAACCTCTTTGTCATTGATCCTGAGAAATGTGAAGGCTGCGGAATGTGCGTGTCAGTTTGCCCATTTTATGCGCTTAGTTATTGAACAAAGGTGGAGATTCACGAGTCCTGTGCTTGTAGCTGGGCAATCTTCTCTCGTACCTTATCCAACTCGCTTATTCGTTTCTTCAATGCATTTTCAGATTTGGAGATATTCTTCCCAACACTTTTGATACGACCTTCAAGAGATGAGATCTCTTTCTTTCGTTTTTTATCAACTCGCTCGTACTCTTTCTTTGCAGTTTCGTACTCCTTCTTTGCAAAACGCATCTGTTCAGTTACACTTTCATAATGGATTCTCTTGACCTCTGAATCATTTAGGCAACTTCTAACAAATTCATCAAGACGCGCAGAAATATCACGCATATCAGCCTTCACCTGCCTTAATTCTGCATGTTGATGGGTTAAGTTGGCAACATAATCCTTGATCTTACTATCTTGAAGGTCTTCAGGTTCAGAAACATGGGATAGTACATCTTCAATCTCAGGAACTCTCGTATCAAGAGAGATGGATGCTGCCGAGGTTACTACGGGTTCTGGAATGGGTGGTTTTACCTGTGTTTTGAGTACATCAGGAGGTGGAGTTTCTACAGGAGGTGTTGGTTTTACTACAGGGGGTTCGAATTTGTTTGTCGAAGGAACAGGAGCTGCCTTGGGTGGTGATACTTCAGGTACCACTTCAGGCACTACTTCAGATACAGGAGGTTGGGGAGCAACAGAGGGCGCTGCTGGGGTGGGTTCTGGACTTAATGGTGGAGGTGTATCTACTGGGGGCACAACTGATGGGGCAGGAGATGGAGAGGGGGCAGGTCTATCTTCAGGTTGAACGGGAGGTGCAGTTTCTTGAGGTATCACTGAGCCCTCACTCATCAATTCGCGGACTTCACTTGCTCGAAGCATTCGGGGTTCAACAATACCAGAGCCATCAGCCTCTACAACCCCAGCAGTTTCAGCTTTTGCAAAGGCTTCCTTTGCCTTTTCCATCTCAGTTTTGCCACTACTGGCAGAACCAGTCCGCACTCTATCACGAGAAATCTGACTCGGTCGAACCCATTCATCATTAGTTGTTACCTTAGCAGAATCTGATGCGACATATGTTTCTCCAGGTGTAGGCTGTACATCAGGAATCTTAGTTTCTGTGACGACGCTTGTTGGAGTTGGGCTTGGTTTATCTTCCTTGATTGAGATGAGTGATTTACCACAACGGGTACAATATTTACGTATTGGATTATTTGCCTTACCACAACTAGCGCAGGTTCTCAATGAGCATTCATCTCCTCAAATTCACGCGATGCAAAATAACGAAACGTCTCCTGTAAAGGTTTTCTACTGTATTAATTGAGGATGTTTTTCGTTATTTTAGTGCTAGTCATCCAATCCAGCTGCTTTTCTAGCCATTTCAAGCGGGGGTTTCACATCTTTGGGAACTGGTGAAATGTAATTCAGTCCTGCTTTCCTTACTTCAAATTCATCCTTAGTTTTCTTTAGCAGATCTGGTTTAGTAAGCAGGTCAATAGCTGAACCAGCCATAGTTCTGGCTGCAAACAAGAGTGACTTGTGACCAATTCCAGCACCACTACATGCGACTACTTGCCATGAATGACCTCCAATTCCAAGCACAAATGTTGAGGTGGTAAACTCCATTGTTGGTACAACCCAACTCACATCACCAACATCAGTAGAACCAGGCCATACAATATCTTCATCCCATGGGTCCATGATTTCTGTATCAATCGTTTTGTCAACCAATTCTTGCCACCCGGGTCTCTTGGTTAACCGAAGTTCTGCGATTTTATCCTCTTTTGATACACTCTCAGCTATCCCCTCTGCAAATTTCATATCATCTGTAGAATACTCAGGCACACCTACTTCTCTCATATTGGCTGTAACAATATCACTCAGAGCCTTGTTAGCGAGAACATTGTAGCATCCCTCAACGAACTCCATATCATGAGTTGTTCGAGCCATCAAATCAGCACCATCTGCTATCTTCTGGACCCACTCGGTGAGTTGCCGGACTTGCTCCCGTTCAGGAGCTCGAATGTAGTACCAGCTTCGTGCATAGGGCGGTACAACATTGGGTTGCATTCCGCCATCTTCAATGACATAATGAATTCGTGCTTCTTGGATAATGTGCTCACGCATGAAGTTGACCCCTGTATTCATGAGCTCCATTGCATCAACAGCACTCTTACCAAGAAACGGTGTGAAGGCAGCATGTGAAGACACTCCATGAAAATGAAACTTGACAGAATCTACAGAAAGGCTGCTGCCAATGCCTGCAACATTATGGCTTCCTGGATGATGACTGAGTACAGCATCGACATCATCGTAATGCCCATCACGAACCATGAACATCTTCCCACTATAGTTCTCTTCTGCGGGAGTACCATAGAATCTAATCGTTCCTTTGGTATCATTATTCTCCATGGCAACCTTCACTGCGATTGCAGCAGACAGAGCGGTCATACCATGAATGTTATGCCCACAACCGTGTCCTGGGGCACCCTCTACCAAGGGTTCACGTTTTGTTGAAACTTTTTGTGATATTCCCGGAAGAGCATCATACTCACCTTGCACTCCAATGATGGGACCGCCTTTTCCCCATGTGGCAATAAAAGCAGTAGGCATATCTGAAACACCCATCTGCACCTTGAACCCGTTCTCCTCAAGGATTTTAGCAAGAAGTTCTGCGGACTTATATTCAACAAGTCCTAATTCAGCAAAATTCCAAATCTTATCGCTAGCTTCAATGATTTTGGATTCATTATCCGAAATCCATTTCCATGCGTCTTCCTTCAATATGTTTCATCTCCAAACAAAATATTATGCAACTTCCATACAAACGTATTTGCACTGGTGGTAAATCACTCTCATAAATGTAAGTGGGTACGCAAAGAGGAAGAAATCATGAGGGCTTGCAGGGGAGCTGAATCCTAAACATTGCTCCGGTTCGTTTTTTGTCTTGGACATATTCGATTGTCCCACCATAACCTTCAACAACTTTCTTAGTTAGATATAGTCCAAGTCCTCCACCTGTGGTTGAAGCTCCTTTTTCGAATATCTTGGGCTCGATCTTCTTAGACACACCAGGACCATCATCGCTCAATGTGATGTTGATAAAATCATCCTCACTCACAATCTCAATTGTAACTGTGACATCTTTCTCGGCATATTGATTGTGGATGGTTGGCACGCTTATACGAAAATTGTTTGTGATCGACAAACCTGCATGGCACATATCTTTCGTAAAATACGAAAATTCATTGAGGCATATCCACAATATCGCTCTATTATGACATTCTATTTGAAGCTACGAAAAATCATCAGGGATGGAGAGAAATTACAGGCAACTCGCAAAGAATTAAGTGAGCTGGTTTTTCATCGGCGTTTAAAGGTGCTTGAGCAGAGGCTTGACGAATTATTAAAATGGAAAAATCCCAATGATACACTGAAGGCAGTGATAAAAAAGGTTCATCGCCAGAAGGAGCATATATTGATCTTCATCAAACATGATGATGCACCACACCATAACAACTATGGTGAATACATTATAAAAAAAGGCGTTGTAAAACGAAAGATGTCTGGCGGCAGCATGTCTGCTGAGGGAGTCAAAGCCTATGCCTGTATTCAATCTATTGCCATGACGTGTCAGTTAAGAGGTATTTCCTTTCACCGTTTCCTTAAAGCGAGCTTGGTCTGTTATATTCGCACAGGAAAACCAATGTTGCTGGCTGAATTTGAGTGCAGTTTGCAAAATCAGAAAATAGCCGCTTAAAATCAGTTTAAGCTCACCAGATTTCTAATCT
>JABCTV010000335.1 GCA_018238205.1 Candidatus Thorarchaeota archaeon | reverse complement strand
GACCGATCCTGATGAATATTTTCCGGTAAATACGATTCCAGCACTTTCCTGGGCTCTTGACCTGTACTTCAAGGCAGATGGAAAGTTCAAAGAGGCTGGTGTGATTGAGCTTATTTTTCCAGCTGGCACTCATAAGGTGATGATGCAGAAAAAGGGAGAACATGAGATTATTGTCTGGATGTCCAAGAAGAAGGTCTATGTAAGAGCAAGATGTGGATTTGACAAGGAGTGTAGCTTCAATACTGGTAGAATTGATGCTGGGGACAGAGAGGCTCTGAAGAAGCTACCTTGGGATGAAACTAACTCTCGTGCTTTCTTTGCTGCAATGCGAAAATGGTTGGTTCGACAAAGGTTTGATTTTGTCACACTGATTCGTGCACTCAATACTGCTTGCGATAGACGAGTGGAAATTCCCCTGACAACAAAGTGGGGTCGAAAGTTCGACAAATTTGATGATTACAGACGTAACAAGTGGCCTGATGATGTAACTACTGAGGATAGAGAACGATTCTTAGAAGAGGTTCTTGTGCGAATTGCGTTCTGGATACAAACAGCAGCACAGGTCGATGCACTGAAGTGACCTGCGTGGGGTATAAATCACAACTGCTTTAGAGTATGGTTACATGGTGAGATTGCTAAGGTCGTGGTGAATTCATGCAAGTTGGTCTGCTTCTCAATCCAATCGCAGGAATGGGTGGTCGTGTTGGTCTCAAAGGCACTGACGGAGTTGTTGACGAAGCAATAAAACGCGGAGCTACCCCTATAGCTCCGGGAAGAGCTAAGGAGTTCTTACAGACTCTGCAATCTCTCCATATGGATGCATCAAAACTTGAGTTGATTGTCTGCCCAGAACAGATGGGTGGAGATATTACACAGTCCGTTGATATACCTCACAAAGTTGTAGATGTGACTGTATCGGGTGAAACCAGTAGTGAAGATACAAAAAATTGTGTTCTAGCTCTGTACAAAGCAGGAGTACGTCTACTTGTTTTTGTAGGTGGAGATGGAACTGCTCGCGATGTACTGGATGCTATCACCGAGAACAACTTTGATGATCTACTAGTTATTGGAGTGCCATCAGGAGTTAAGATGTATAGTGGAATCTTTGTCGTGAATCCAGCTGATGCCGCAGAAGTTGTCAAGCTTGTTCTCGAAGGAGGTGCAGGCGTTGCTGAGTTTGAAATCATGGATGCAGACGAAAAAGCATTTCGAGAAGATCGATTCATCATCAAACTTTATGGTTACATGAACGGTCCTTCTGTCCCCGCAAGATTTCAAGGTGCGAAACAGGCGAGTCCCGAAACTGTGAATGAACATGAGGCGCAGGAAGCAATTGCAAAGTATATCATCGAACAAATGATTCCTGATGGGACTTACATTCTTGGACCTGGGACCACGGTGAAAACCGTAACAGAATTGCTCGATGTCAAGAAGACTACACTTGGTGTTGATGTTTATCAAAGGGGAAAACTAGTGCTGGATGTGAACGAGGCTCGCATTATCGAGCTCGTGAATGATTTCAGTAAGACTTGGATCATTGTATCTCCTATTGGGCATCAGGGGATGCTCTTTGGTAGAGGAAATCAGCAGATTAGTCCCGGAGTCATTGAGCGTGTTGGCCGAGACCACATCTTTGTCATATCGACTCCGTCCAAATTGAAAGGTATCGCTGGCGAAACTCTCAAAGTTGATACTGGTGATTCGTCAGTAGATGAATTATTGAGAGGTTATATCCGAGTCATTACCGATTACAATGAGATACGCCTAATGCAGGTCGAATAGGGCTGATTAGCAATGGTTGAAGAATGCAAAGATACAATGGATCTGTTGTATATTTCATTCCAAGCCATAGAACACCCTGAACTAGTCTACAAAACATCCCGAGAGATTCAGAAAGCTGCTTATTTCTCGGTAATCGGATTCTTATTGATAGTGGTCGCAATACAAATTTCTTCAGGATTCGATTACTTCCAGTTTGCAGTCTTAGCAACTTCGGCGTTGGTAATAGCACTGGTATCTTTGATCTTTTTAATGCGTGGATTCTTCTTTTGTATGGGTGTAGAATCAGACAGAAGGCAGAATGGTGTTTTGTTTGCAAACTCAGTTTTAGCGCAACAGTCGGACGAAGCGATTGCTAACTATCGGATGTATAACATTAGAGTCCTTCGTACTCATTACCCCGGACTAGACCCTCTATACATATTTCTCATTGTAATGGCGATTTCTCTCATTACTACTCAGATGTTCATCTATTCGAGTGGAGTAGTGCTCACGCCAGAAATGTTGATGTTGTTTG
>JABCTV010000107.1 GCA_018238205.1 Candidatus Thorarchaeota archaeon | reverse complement strand
AGATCCTAACGCTTGGCAACATCAAGGGCTGGGGGAGAAGCTGATTGCCGCTGCAGAGCAGATTGGACAAGACGAATTCGAAGCCGATAGAATCCTAGTCAATAGTGGCATTGGCGTAAAGCCGTACTACCGTGCTCTTGGTTTCACAGATACTGGTCCGTACCTTAGTAAGAACTTGCAGAAGAAGTAATGGCGTCGAGGATGAGATTCGTCGAAATAGTCAAATGCTGCTGGAATTGTTAGTACAGTGTGAGAGTGAGTAGAGATATCTGATCAATTGACTAAAGCACTTGATGCAACTATTCAGAAACGGGTTGATGAAGGAATAGAGAAATATCTTATTTCTAGAGGTATTGAAATCCCAAAGAAAAAGGATGATAAAGCAATCACCAAGAAGAGAATTCTGGATAATACAATCGCATCCGGTTTTCTATTAGAGGTTGAAATTCATCAACAACTTTGGTCTAGAAGTGAAAAATGGTATGCTGAAGTACAACGCCCTTTTTGGGATATAGATTACAGAATCCCTAGACATAAACAGACAGAACAATATCGAGATCAAGGTGAATCAGCTCCTGTTGGAGCTAAAGTTCGACTTATGGACATAGTTGCAAGTAGATCTCAAAATCTCATAAAAGATTCAATCTATCGGAGGAATACAATTTCCGTTGTTATTGAATGTAAACGTCACACGAAACAAAATCTTGTCTTCTATGAAGAAGAATGGTCTAAAGTGGAAATCGATAATTTACTCTTAGGTATTGATGAGAAATCCTTGGATGATTATATCCTTGCAATATCGAAAGAAGATATTTCGGTATCACGAAAATTATACAATTGTATAGGTAAAACTGATTCAGATCATCATCATAGTTCTTCAAATTTATCTAGAATTGGACTTTCAGGTACTGGTTTATCTGGAAAACAGCAAACAAATTCGCTAAGAGAAGCATGTGCAGCAGTTACTGATGCAGCTGATTACTTTGCACTATATTATCAGAAAATGACCGACTATCATACTGGAGCTTTCAGATTGGGCCAAAAGCCTGATTATTGGAGATTGTATCCAGTTCTCGTCTATGATGGCCCAATATGGGCCATATCCAAATCAGATAGAGGTAAATTGGATATTGACCAAGCATCATTTGTAACTTATTGTCTCATGAAAGGAAATAGACCACATTTGATTGACATTGTGCATCGCAATGAATTTGGCAATTATCTAACTATTCTCGACGAAGAATTAGAAGGAACAAGCAAAATACTAAACGACATTAAGCAAAGTGATGAAATGGGTTTCGACTAGTTTTCTCTATTCTCAAAGTCATTCCATTCAAGACCCAAATTATCCTCTGCCCAGTGGACATACCGATGACATTTTTGACACAATGCCGCCCACTCATCAGGATCTAGAGCTTCAAGATTTCCTCTTGACCATAGAACACTAGAAGAATGTGATCTTCCATCTTTCCTATGGATGACCAGCCTTCGTTCTGTTGAATCATCACATAGACTACACACCTCACCAAAAAGGGATTTGCGTAATTCATTGATACTCTCTCTGGTTTCCTCATATTTTTGTGATCGTTTAGTGTCCTTAGATATAACAAAAGGTTCTGGACCTTGTGAAATCATTTTCCTTTTTCTCTTGAGATATTGCTCTATATCACTCCAATCCATATTGTATCGTTCTCTCAACCAATGTACTCCTCTATGGCATGCGATACAGAGAGGTGCCCAATCTTCTGGATCTATAGATTCCAAGTTGTTCTTTAGCCAAAGAGCGTTTTGCTTGTGGTCTTTGAAGTCTTTCCGATGAATTGCTATTGTCTTTTCTTCGTTGTTAGTACCACATATCTTACATTCTGTTCCAAAAAGTTGCGCTCTCATTTCCTTCAGTTCTTGTTGGAATTTATCTGATCTCTCTTTGCGAGCTTCTTTTCGTTCCTCATCAGAAGAGAAGTGCGTTCGAGTCACAGGTTTGTTCCATCTTCCACGAGGTTTCCAAGCATTCTCCTCGAAAACACGTTTAACAGGACTGGGTGAACTGAGCCCAAGTTTCTCAGCTACTTCTTTTTGAGAGAAACCTTCTTGAAAATACAGTTTGTAAACATCATCTGGGTGAACTTCTTCTCTTCTTGGTGCTGAAGGTCTGGCCTCCCATCCTCTCTCTTTAAACATGGTAATGATGGTATGTCTCTTAATCTCTAGTTCTTCAGCTATTTCTCTCTGTGTTTTGCCTTCATTGAAATATAATCGGTGCACTTGATAATCAAGCTTCATTTCCAACTATTATATTCGTCTTCCAGCTTTTATTCTCATACTAAAATATGACAAGCAAAATAGGAAGTGGCGCCGAGGATGAGATTCGAACTCATGCATCACAAAGGATACTGGTTTGCCTGGTCTAGGAGTGCAGAACACTCCGATTTTCAAGACCAGCGCCGTAATCCGGGCTTGGCTACCTCGGCTTAGGATTTCCACCGTTGGAAATGCCTTTTAAGCTTCTTGTCGTGGATGACTCTGGAGACTGACAGAATGGACCACGGATTCAGATTCCATGATCACACGGCAGACATCACTATTGAGTGCTGGGCTCCTACATTGGAAACTTCTTTCGAAGAGGCTGCGCTTGCTACATTCGAGGTGATTCTAGATACGTCCACGATTACACCCAGTGAACCAGTGGAGATTGAATCTCGCGGATATGATCTGGAGGAGCTTCTCGTCGAATGGATTGGGCATCTTATTGCTCTGATTGATATCACAGGTCGATTCTATTCAAAGTTTGAAGTTGATGGAATTTCAAAGGGTACAGATGAATTCGTGCTGAAAGGCAGAGCAATCGGAGAAACAATAGATTTTGATAAGCATGATACAAGGACTGAAGTCAAGGCAATGACTTATGCTGACATGAAGATTGACCAGCAACCAGATAAAACAACGCTCTATTTTACACTGGACCTATAGGAGAGATGAAAGTGACAATAAAGGTAGCAATTCCTGATACAAGCCTCAGCGATAGTACTAACCTTCGCCAAAAGACAACAAAAGCTGGAAGGATTGCACGTGCCCTCGCAGTTTTCCGTGTTGAGGAAGTCTTCGTTTACAAGACTGGTTTCTTACCCCCGTCGAAAATGAGAGATGCGGACCTTCTTGTGAAAATCTTGAGATATCTTGACACACCTCAGTACTTGCGTCGGCGAGTTTTCCCAAAATCCCCCTCGTTACAATTCACAGGTACTCTACCTCCGCTAAGAACCAGAAGTCATCCATTACAGTCATCTTTGGCAGATTTAACTGAAGGAACCATAAGATGGGGTGTTCAAGTACGCCCAAATCAGATTGACCTTGGTTTTAAAAAATTAATCAGTTATTCTGGAGCTGTAAGTGAGCGTGACCCTACTCTCTTCAAAGTGGTCAGCATATCGCCTAAAATTACACTTGAACCTATTGAGCGCTCTGATGTGCAAGAGTACTGGGGTTACGAAGCTAGAAGAATTGGCGGATTGGTAGGTTTCCTCAAAGAGTCCGAGAACATGACACGGATTGGTTTCTCAAGAAAAGCACCCCCCTTCAAGAAACTGGTAGATGATCTAAGTTCTACTATCTCAAACACAGGTTCAATTCTTGCTATCTTTGGAGGTCCAGTACGTGGAGTTTCCGAACTATGTGCCAAAGAGAAAGAGGATGTCAAGCACCATATTGACTTCTGGATAAATACAGTTACGGATCAAGGGACTGAAACTGTTCGATTGGAGGAAGCATTGGTCATCAGTTTGGGACTCATGAATAATTCATTTGGTGACAAGCTCACAAAATCTGGATACAATAGCTAGACTATACACATACGCGACCTTTTTAGAGAAAAGAGGTAGGAACAACTCAACCTCAATATGCTCCATAAAATCAAGTGAGAACTTCACAATGCTGACTAATCGTGTACAACGTTTGAGAGAACAGAGTGTCAACACTAAACCTTACATATGCACGGAGCGTGCAGAACTTCTCACCGACTTCTATCAGAGTGGTGGAGCTGACAATCTATCCACTCCAGTAGCTCGAGCCCTTGCATTCAAGCATATCTTAGAAAATAAGACAATAATCGTCAATGAAGGAGAACTAATTGTAGGTGAACGAGGGTCTGCTCCCAGAGCCACTCCAACATATCCCGAGCTCTGTAGCCACACAATTGAGGATCTTGATATTGTTAACTCCAGAGAAAGAACTCCTTTTCTGGTGAGTGATGAAACAAAAAATACTTTCAAAGATGAGATAATCCCATTTTGGACAGGTAGAACTATGCGAGAACGGGTCTTCCAATCAATGTCAGAAGATTGGATGATTGCTTTTGAAGCTGGAATATATACCGAGTTTATGGAACAGAGAGCACCTGGTCATGCAATATTGGATAACAAAATCTACCACCGGGGACTCACGGATTTCATTGCAGACATCCAACAACATCTATCCTCTATTGACTACTATGATGATCCAGAGGCATACTCAAAGGAGCAAGAACTCAAAGCAATGGAGATTGCAGCAAATGCAGTCATTTCTTTTGCAAAACGTCATGCAGACAAAGCCCGCGAATTAGCACTATCTGAAAAAGACCCGGGTCGCAAAAAGGAACTCGATAGAATTGCTGAGGTCTGTGACCATGTTCCCGCTAACCCTCCACGTGATTTCTGGGAGGCTTTACAGTCTTACTGGTTTGTTCACTTGAGTGTGATTATTGAATTGAATGTCTGGGACAGTTTCAATCCCGGACGATTAGACCAACATCTTTACCCTTTTTATGAGAGAGGTATCAAAGATGGAATACTCACGAGCGAGTCTGCAAAGGAGCTTCTACAGTGCTTCTGGGTGAAGTTCAATAATCAACCTGCACCTCCTAAGGTTGGGATTACTGAGCAACAGAGCGGCACATACCAAGACTTTGCTCTCATCAACACTGGCGGTTTGAAAATCGATGGATCTGATGGAGTGAATGAGGTTTCCTACATGATCCTCGAAGTCTGTAATGAGATGAAACTGATTCAACCCAGTGTCTGTATTCAAATGAGCACTGAAAATCCTGATAGTCTCCTCACGAGTGCTGTTGATGTGGTCAAGGAGGGTTTTGGTCAACCATCCATGTTC
Organism: Candidatus Thorarchaeota archaeon; assembly: GCA_018238205.1. Classification (GTDB taxonomy): domain Archaea; phylum Asgardarchaeota; class Thorarchaeia; order Thorarchaeales; family Thorarchaeaceae; genus SMTZ1-45. The sequence continues at coordinate 5,330 of JABCTV010000107.1, read as the reverse complement.
AATACAGATGTGATAATCAAAGAATTCCTTCGAGCTGGAAAATCAATTGAAGATGCTAGAGTTGGTGGACCCAGCGGCTGCGTAACAATTAGTGCATTTGGAAAAGAGAGTTGTATTCTCACAGGTTATTGTAACTGGCCTAAGATATTGGAAATTACACTTCATAATGGTGTTGACCCTAAAACTGGAAAACAGGTTGGTATTAAGACTGGAAATGCAACCTCATTCAAGTCATTTGATGAACTATTCTCAGCATACAAACAACAACTCAAGTATTTCATTGATTTGAAAATAAAGGGAAATAACATCATTGAGCGATTGTATGCTGAACACATGCCTGCACCTTTCATGTCACTCCTCTTTGATGACTGTATTGAGCGGGGAAAGGACTACCACGATGGTGGACCAAGATACAATTCGACATACATTCAGGGCGTCGGAATGGGAACAATCACTGATTCACTTTCTGCTATCAAGTATCATGTCTTTGAGAAGCAAAAGTATACCATGGACGAGCTTCTTGAAGGAATAAAGACTGATTTTGAAGACGAAGTCATGAGAATGACCTTGTTGAATAAGACCCCAAAGTATGGAAATGATGATGATTTTGCAGATGAGATTGCACAAGCTGTCTTTGAAGCATATTTTGATATTATTGATGGGCGTCCAAACACCAAGGGCGGTGAGTATAGAGTCAATCTTCTCCCCACTACAGTGCACATTTACTTTGGACAGGTCACTGGTGCAACCCCTGATGGTAGAAAGGCAGGCGTTCCATTATCTGATGGTATCTCTCCAAGCCATGGTGCAGATAAGAAGGGCCCAACTGCAGTCATAAAATCTGTGTCCAAGATTGATCATTGGAAGACAGGTGGTACGCTTCTTAATCAGAAATTTATGCCAGATGCGCTGGCTGATGAAGAGGGCCGTAGAAAACTTGCAGACCTTGTTCGTACCTACTTCAAAATGGGCGGTCATCACATTCAGTTCAATATAATCAAGGCAGAAACTCTCAGAGATGCTCAACAAAGTCCTGAGAATTACCTTAATTTGATTGTCAGAGTAGCTGGCTATTCAGACTTCTTTGTGAATATTGGAAAGGAGCTGCAGAACGAGATTCTCGCAAGAACAGAACATAATAGACTCTAGCGAGCATTTTTCGTGCAATTTTGTAATTATAGATACGTCATCACGGACATTCGCCAGTTGACAATCTTTAAAAACACACTTCCGCTTGGCGCGCTCGTAGAACGAATAGCCCAGTCTATCGGCCGTTCGATACGGATACCAATTTGGTGTTAATAATGGCACACAGAAAAAAGCATGCACCGAGGCGTGGCAGTCTAGCTTACTTGCCACGAGGTAGGGCATCTAAATTCGTGCCCCGTATCAAGAATTGGCCTGAGTATAAAGACGGAGCTGCAAAACTACTTGGTTTCATCGGTTACAAAGCTGGTATGACCCATGCGGTTATGACGGTTGGAAACGTTGATAGTCCCTTTGCAGGACAGGAAACGGTTGTCCCCGTTACAGTGATTGACACACCACCGATTAGGCCGTTCTCAATACGCGGTTATGAGGCCTCAATTTATGGTCTCAAATTGACAACTGAAGTTCTTGCTGGCACAATGTCAGAGGATCTGAAGAAAGCAATGCCCGTACCAAAAGAGTACGACCATGATGCCAAGTTGAAAGAGTTCGAGGAGAAGCTCGACTCATTTGCTGAGATCCGGATGCTAATACATACTCAGCCAAGGCTTGCGGGAATCGCGAAAAAGAAACCTGATGTAATGGAATACAAGGTAGGCGCTTCTACCATTAACGAGGCCTTTGAATACGCAAAGAGTATTCTTGGTACTGACCTTCGTGTCGCAGATATCCTCAATGAGGGTATTCTCATCGACAGCATTGCAGTGACCAAGGGTCATGGTTTTCAAGGTCCAGTTCGACGATGGGGAATACGAATCCTTCAGCACAAGTCACGAAAGACAAAGCGTGGTGTCGGATGTATTGGTCCATGGACTCCTTCAAACATCAGATATTCAGTACCCCGACCGGGTCAGACTGGTTTTCACACACGAACCAGCTTCAACAACAAGATTGTGAAGATGGGTGAACGTGGTGAAGAAATAACTCCCTCTGGAGGGTTTGTAAACTACGGTGTAATCCGTGGTGACTACATTATGGTTCATGGATCTATTCCTGGTGCAGTAAAACGCCCAGTACGAATCAGATACGCCATTCGTCCCAAGAAGGGACACGTGGACGAGCCAGTGCAGATGAGCTACATCAGCACAGCATCAAAACAGTAGGAGATGACAGTCTATGGCAAAAATTAAGACTTACACACTAAAGGGTAAGGCCAGTAAGGAATCTGTTGATTTACCCCCTCAGTTTGATACACCATATCGACCAGATGTGATCAAGAGGGCGGTTTTGGCCGTACAATCCCGTAGATTTCAACCACATGGCGTTGATGAGTTGGCTGGTAAGAAAAACACCGCTCAGAGCTGGCAGACTGGTCATGGTAGATCCAGAATACCTCGTATCAAGGGCAGTGGTACTAGTGCAGCTAACAAAGCAGGTTTTGCTCCCGGTACAGTCGGTGGCAGGGTGGCACATCCACCTGAGGCACGGAAAGTACTCATAGAGAGAATAAACAAAAAGGAGAACAGACTAGCAATTCGTTCTGCGATTGCTGCAAGCTCGAACCCCGAGTTTGTAAAGGCTCGCGGACATCGGGTTGACAATGTTCCCCATATTCCTCTAATTGTGAGCAGCAGACTCGAATCACTCGAAACCACAAAGGAAGTCCATGATACCCTGACAGCTCTCGGTCTTGGTGATGACCTTGAGAGAGCAATTAATGGTCGAGCTATTCGAGCTGGAAAAGGGAAGATGCGCGGTCGTAAGATGAAGACTCCCAAGTCATTGCTGATAGTTGTCGGTACTGACACTGGAGTTGGCAAGGCTGCAAGAAACCTTCCTGGAGTGGACACCGCTGAAGTTCACGGTCTGAATGCGGAGCTCTTAGCTCCTGGAACACATCCTGGGCGCCTTGTGGTCTGGACAACATCCGCCATTGATAGGCTTGGAAAGGAGAATCTATTCATCTGAGGTGAGCCATATGAGAGATCCAAATGAAGTGATTATCCGACCAGTAGTGACAGAAGCTAGCCTTGAAGCGGTTGATGAACAGAACAAGCTCATATTCTATGTAGATCGCAGAGCTAACAAGAACACTATTCGATGGGCTGTGGAATCCCTTTACGACGTCGTTGTTGAGAAGGTTAACACACTGATAATGCCTGATGGAACAAAGAAGGCATTTGTGAGATTGGCACCAGAGTACAGTGCCGGAGAGGTTGCTACCAACCTCGGGATATTCTAAGGAGGCTTGTGAATGGGAAGAAGGATCCTCGTCCAAAGGAAAGGAAGAGGTACTACTCAGTGGAGGTCTCCGAGCCACAAGAAGATTGCACCTGCAAGACATCCCAAGTGGGCTCCAGATAAGACCTACGTAGGGACTATTCTCAATCTTCGTCATGAATCCGGTAGGGGCGCACCCCTTGCTGAAATAAGATATGAGGGTGAAAAGAAGATTCATTATATGGTGGCTCCAGAGGGCTCATACGTTGGTCAAGTAGTCGAATGCGGTGAAGATGCTGCTTTGGCAAATGGCAACACATTGATGCTCGAATACATCCCTGAAGGTACTCCAGTGTATAACATTGAAGGCAGTCCTGGTGACGGTGGCAAATATGTCAAAGCATCAGGTCTTACCGCTACAATCGTTTCAATTGATAAGACCAAGGCCATGATCAGACTCCCAAGTGGAGGTCAAAAGATGTTCAGTCCACGATGCAGAGCTACTGTCGGTATTGTGGCTGGCGGAGGTCGTTCTGAGAAGCCATTCCTAAAGGCTGGTGCCGTCTGGCATAAAACACGTGGAACGGCGCGAAAGTGGCCTGTTGTTCGTGGTGCAGCTATGAACGCATGTTCACACCCCCACGGTGGTGGTTCTCACCAATCTCCTGGTAGGCCGACTACAGTAAGTAGACATGCTCCACCAGGTAGAAAGGTCGGTAACATCGCCGCTCGACGAACTGGTCGTAGAAAGTAGTCCGAAGTTCACAGAGAAGAGAACTCTCTTCTCTCTCCTTCTTTTTCTTTTTTAGATTGCAAGAACTGTATGTCAGTAATACTACAGTCCATATCATGATATTTCCTCCCTAACGTAGAGGACTAGCAATGCGTCTCATAGCAGTACACTTACCAGAAAGGATTGTGACTGATATCCAAGAACTAGTGGAGAAAGGTCTCTATCCCAATCGTTCTGAAGCGATTAGAATCGCTATCCGTGATCTCCTGAAACGTGAGTTATGGGAACAGAATATGGGTAAGAACGAGAGGATGAGTGAGGTCGTCGGATAATGAATTCACTAATCGATTCCGCACGGGAAAATAGTCGTGCAGAAAGAGTGTATTCAACACCTCGTGATATTGGACAGGCTAGAATTGTTGTTGTTGGATGCGGTGGAGCTGGTAATAACACCATAAAGAGACTGATGACCATTGGAGTCCAAGGGGCTGAGTGCATTGCAATCAATACCGATCGTCAACATCTGGCAGTCACTACTGCTCATAGGAAACTCTTGATTGGTGAAAGAATCACCCGCGGTCTAGGTGCTGGAGGATATCCCCATGTTGGAAAAGCAGCAGCAGAGGAATCCGCTGGACAAATTACAGAGCTACTTCGTGATGCCGATCTTGTCTTTATAGCAGCAGGAATGGGTGGTGGAACCGGAACAGGTAGCGCCCCCGTAGTTGCAGAGATTGCAAAGAAGAATGATGCCATTGTAGTTGGTGTCATCACAATGCCATTCAGTTTGGAACGTACTAGAATCGACAAAGCTAAGGCTGGTTTAGCTAGACTTCAGGAGAATGTTGATACAGCAGTTGTTATTGACAACCAAAAACTGATGGAGCTCGTACCTGACCTTCCACTAGAGGAGGCCTTTGGAGTTGCTGATGAGGTCCTTGCTAATATGGTTAAAGGAATCACTGAAACCATCACTATGCCCAGTCTAATCAATTTAGATTATGCAGATGTTCGTTCCATTATCTGTAATGGTGGCGTTGCCCTAGTTGGACTTGGTGAGGCTACTGGGACTGATAGAGCAAACGATGCTATCAAGAATGCACTGAACAGTCCACTTCTTGAAGTTGAATGGAGCGGTGCTACTGGAGCTCTGATTCACATCACCGGTGGACCCGATATGAGTCTTGCAGAATCAAACAAGGTCGGTGAACTTGTTTCTGAGAAAATG
>JABCTV010000016.1 GCA_018238205.1 Candidatus Thorarchaeota archaeon | reverse complement strand
GCGATTGCTTCCCCTTTTCTTTTCTTTATTATTATTGTTCCTTGAAAGATAGGAGTAACCATATTAAAAATTGAAAAAGGTATTATTTCGAATCTTCTTGGAAGACCTCATACGCGTGGCGTTTTGCAGAGTCGCGCAATTTACGAATCTCACCAGCTTGGTTCTTTATTTCTTCAAACATTGGTCCTCGAGCAGAGATAGCTTGCTCAACAAAAGCAGAAACAGCTTCTGATCGACTTTTGAATATGTTTAGTTCGACCAATGCATCCAGCACTTCAACAATATCTCCATTCATTCTTGTCATCACGGAAACTTCACGTTTCTTGCCGGAAATTGCACCCTCAGAGAGGCCACCCAAGAGCTGCTCTCTCAAACTCATCTGTGTTGCTTCTGCTTCTTTTTGTTTTCCTTTCCGCGACATTGTTTATACCACATTCCTTTCTATGTATGTATAGTACATCGATACTTATATCTGTTATTCACGTAATAGTATTACATTTTTCCTTATAATGTTGTATATTGATACAAGGGTAATTACCAACCGAGTTGATTTATCAAAGCTCAGGAGCGCAAGAAGTCGATTTGAATGGTTGAAGATTTGGAGAAGCTCAACAGAATTTGGCGCGAAATTCTTTTAGATGAAGTAAAGACATGGGTCATATTCAAACATGGGACATGCGTTGTGTGTAGTGACCCAGCGCAAGACCCAAGAGAGTATGCGACCAACCTGATGAAGAAAATGGGGATAGTGGTTACAGCGACTTCTCATGGCGATTTCACAGTACACAATCTGGAGAATGTACTAGGATGGGTTATCGAATATCATCACAAGGATATTCTCAGTTACGTAAGCCCAACAGATGTGGAGGGTGATGATGCTGGAGATATGATGGTTGGACTTCATGGTAGACATATGAGAGGAGAAGATGCTAAGGAGCTCCAAATCATTCATGTCGAGGGAGAATGATTGCGCATTCATTCTATTTGAGTGAGAAGATCTTCTTTTGAAATATTACCACCACTAAGTGTTAGAACAACTTTCCTCCCTACAAACTCTGATACATTTTCCATCAGAGCGGCGATTGTCACTGCACCTGCACCTTCTATAATGAGCGATTCTTTCTCATAGAGAAAACGCATTGCACGTTTAATGGAGTCTTCACTCACCAACAACAGTCTATCAACATACTTGTCTATGATGTCAAGTGTAATCGAATCGGATTCTACACCACCCATGAGACCTTGAGCAAGAGAATCGGATTCTTCTGCTTCAACCCAATGACCAGCTTTCCAAGATTCGTAGACTTCTGGAGAAACCTCAGATTGGACTCCAATCATTTGAGTTGTGGGACTTTTCGATTTGATAACTGTGGCAATTCCAGAGATCAAGCCACCACCGCCAACCGGAACAAATACAGTATCAATCTCGTCTTGTTGCTCAATAATCTCAAGACCAGAAGTTCCAGCACCAGCTACAATTTCAGAGTCGTTGTAGGGGCTTACATAGGTCAACCCACGCTCCTTAGCTAATTTACGAGCATAGGGTTCAACGTCTTCATATCCGACATCTTGAATCACCTCTACTCCAGCTTGTTCCATCTTATCCCGTTTTACAGTTGAAGCCCCAATAGGAAAAACAACTATCGCGTTTATCCCAAGTTGCTTTGCAGCAAAGGCAACTCCCAAACCATGGTTTCCAGTTGATGCAGTCATCACACCTCTCTCAGCCTCTTCCTTTGACAAAGTCATCAATCTATTGAGGGCACCTCGTACTTTGAAAGAACCGGTGACTTGTTCGCTCTCTAGTTTAAGAAAGACTGAAGCTCCTGTTAGATTGCTTAGTGCTTTTGCATGTCGTAGAGGTGTAATCTTGATGTGACTACTAATTCGTTTACGTGCTTGCTCAATGCTATCAACTGAAACCATCTAATCATCTCACGATACTAAACCCATGGCTTTGATTGAACTATAAGTAGTATCTGATATACCAGACTAACAATCAATTACACATAATGGAACATACATCTCATCAGCACTTGCTCCACCATGATGACCAAGCATTTGAAACGGTTCCACCCCGGGGAAATAATTCATGACTGCATAACCTTCATTGAGCATTATCGTATAGTCACCAACTCGATCCTTCAATCGAGGATGAGGTTCGAATAATCCAAACCATCCCTCATCGATTAGGTCAGTACTGTGATGAAGAGTACATGCATGGCCAAGATCATTTTGAATATACTTCTCGAACTCAATGACCTTCGCTGGACGAACATATGCGTATGCACTTCTGCTATCGCCACAAAAGGGCATTACCAGACAATCTAGTAGTGTCGGATGGTCTTGAGTGTAAATAACCTGAGAGGGAATAACATCATCAAAACCGTGGTCCCCCGTTACGATTACAGTAGTATCAGTTCCTTCAAGTGATTCCACAAAACCAGTGAGATGCTTATCAAACTCATGCAGCTGTTCCTGTGCATCTTGACTCCGAGAACCAAGGATATGACTTACAGCATCAAAATCAGGCCAGTATCCATAGATGTAGTTACTCTTCGATGAGCTTGATATGATATTCTTGATCTGAGAGAAGAACTGGTCTAGCCCTGAATAACTCAGGCGATTTGCAATTCCGGTGAGATTCTTTGTAAAGACTGAATCGACAATAGTATTAGTGAGAACAAGAGAATAGTCCCGATTTAGCCCTTGGAAAATAGAACGTACATCTACTACATTTGAGATGTCTACTCCAAGGTTATTGTAATCAATAGTATTGCTGTATGGAAGGATCCTTGAAACAAGTCCATACTCTTTCAGATACACAAACCATCCTGTCACAGCATGTTGTTGTGGAGCAACTCCAGTCATTATCGATGTGATAGCAGAACCTGTTGAAGGGAGGTATACTGAGCAAATTGATTCCTTGAGGCTTTTCTTCAGCAAGCTATCTTTCCCATATTCTCTGAGATAATTGTAGCCAAGACCATCCAAAATCAGAAGCACGATATTCTTGGATTCTTCCAGAGTACCAAGTGAATCGAACTCGAGAGGAGAGTAGGGACTTGTAACTCCTGAAGCATGGCCTATTGAACTCATCAGATTCACAATACTATTTGTGTAATCAGGCTTCTCAAGCATAGTAATCACCAGATTGAGATGTTGTCTATTCAGATTTGTATTCCTGAGAAAATCTATCCTTCACCCAATCTCCAACATCCTTATCCTCAAGTGTGGGTGGACGACTAGGTTTCTCTTGTCCTAGTCTTCTTCGTTCTTCCATCCTGGCGGACATATCTGTGATTTTGATTATATCACCGTCACTCACTTCAATATCAATCACTGTCTTGAAAGACTCGGGACTCTGAAAACCCATGTGAACATACATTTCTCTGATGAAATCCTTTCCAAGTAATAGACTCCCAGTGAATTTTGTTTTCAATGACAAGTTCTCATAAATGGTATTGAAGAATGCCCATGAATCTTCAGCCAGTTCTTCATTTTTTATAGGGACAACATCATTGATGGCAATCTTATCTTCAGTTCTAACATGCAAGCTATCCAAGATAAGTTCTCCGTCCACGCAATCGTAAAATGTCTGGTAACCACGCCAACATGCTGTTGATGCCGTTTGGGTAGTTATACCAAAATCTTCTGCAGAGTAGAGACTCTCACCATGGTATGCTACAAGTTCGTAGATTTCTCCCTCATACTTGAATTGATTCGCAATCTGACCAGTCATTGTAATCACTAGAGATTTTCTTTGACCATCTTCAATCGTGAACACGTAAGAACCTTAGTAGTAGAAATAGACCATTGACTAAAAATTGAATGAGATTTAATCAAACCCTATGAAGTTAGCGTTTCCAACTCTTGGAGCAAGCAACTTTAGAGGAACTTATATAGAGTAGTTGATTTTCCAACTACTGGATATTTCTTCGAGATGCTTTATATATTGAAGAAGTGGTATAATAGTTAAACTGAGAGCTGAAATATTGATATATATCCCAGCCTGCGGATTCAGTTTTACACTTGGAGATGATAGTGTTAAGCGAGGTTAGATTGAATAGAAGAGCTCTCAGTTTGATTGTTCTAATTTCTGGAATCATTTTATTTATCCTTAGTAATCCACCATGGACTACACCAGATGCGGCAATTGCGTACTATTCAGTACTGGCATTTCTATGTGTGACAATGACTGCCAGTGCCGTAACGAAAATTAGAACTGATCCGTCTCCGACCAACAGATGGTTCATTGCTGGAACCATCTATGCTGCCATTATCTTCTCTGGAGCTGCAATCTTTTACAATTTCTCCAATGAGAATCCAGTTGCTCACTATGCAACTTCAGGAGTTTTTCTTAATCTCATTGCATTTGCTACAACTGGCATTTTCATGTTATTCTTCTGTTTAATTGAACGTTATGAGATAAAGAAGACGTCTATTCTTTATCACAGGATGATTGTGCCAGTTACTGTAACGATTAGTTTGTTCATTTTTGTCACAATGCTCATTGGGATTCGTCTGGTCACAAATCAATCTATCTTCCTCATTGCAGGATATATTACTGGAACAATTGCAATCTTATCATACCTTGCAGCTGGATACCTAATGCTCAGTCTAAGATCTTCGGGATCGGTACATGATACCTCGCGACTTGCACTTACATTCTGGTTACTTGCTGCAGCTTCGGTCAATCACACAATTCTTCTCCCTAGCCCATCATCAATGTGGATTCTATCGATATCTTTGATGGCTTTAGCATTTCTCTATGCAAATGTCGCTACAAGCTACGCATTCCTCCTCAATGTGGGTGTCCGGAAGAATCTAGCATATGGTGTGACTATATTCCTAAGTGCACTTATTGTAGTACCATTTCTTGCATCGCGATTCATGGTAGTTATTTTTCCAGTATCAATCTTCATCGAACTCGGAGCTAAGGTAACCATTCATCTTGCAGCTGCAATCTTAGCTGGAGCATCAGCTTACGCGTTCTACGAAAGACTGAGGTATCGCCCTTCACCAGGACAACGATGGATAATATTTCTCCTTCTTTATTGGATGATTGCAGAAGTGTGGTTGGTATTTTGTCACCTATCGCCCAGTTACCAAATAGTATCCGAATCTTTAGTACCATATATCTGTGGATCAATTGTGTCTGCAATAGTACTACCAATGGCTGTAAGAAGCATATTAAGGCGGGAACCTACTGAAAACAAACGATTCCATACATTCTATGCGTCAGGTCTGATTGGTTCTGCATTGCTAATAATTGTAGGGGAGGTCCTAAGGAGTCAGCTCTTGCTTGTTTTAGAAATTGAATCTATTAGAGCAGCTGGTACTTCAATCATGCTGAGCTTGAGCTATTTTTCATTGTTTGTTCTATTGATATATTATCTACTTTTAACAAGTGCTTCTGGTGGAAGATTGTCGTTCAATAGTCTTGGTACCGGTTTAGCTACAATTTGGGTAGTCGTTACAATCCTAAAAGCGAATTATGCAACTTGGACCATAGGATGGTGGACTGCTGAAATCGTCATGACTCTCTCCATCATCACTTTCATTCTGATATTAGTTCGACTTTATATCATCGACACCAATCGAGCAGAGAAACGTGAGAAAAGAGCAGTTGCCTATTCTCGCTTCTTATCAGAGATTCTATCATCTCATCAAACTGCTGCGATTGATTCGTTGAATGATATCAGTATTGATTCTACCGCTAGTGACTCTGTATTGAACTCGATGTCTACCGCTATGTCGGATATCTCGCGGGTAAATGAACTATCAAAACACATTGGAACCATTATAGCAGGAGAAACATTCACACAAGAACAGATGGAGCCGGTTAGTCTTAGAGATTCTATTTATTCAGCTCTGAAAGGTGCTGGAGTGTCACCAACAAAAGATTCTGTAAAGGTAGGTATAGGATCTCAATCTATTGAACTGAGAATGGAACAGGATTGTACAGTTCTAGCAAACTCATTTTTGATAGATGCCCTTCAATACATACTCGAAGGAATATCCAAACGAATTGGTAATTTCGATTCTGTATCTATCAGTTTCAAAGAAGAGTGTGAAGACCCTAATCATCAATGTATATGTGAGATTAATTTGGATGTTCAAGTTGAAGAACCAGAAAAGATACTGGGTCTTTTTAGAAGATATGTTAAACGAAGTTCGCTAGATGCAGTTGAGCTTGCATATTCTAAACTTATTGTGATTTTACTTGGTGGAACAATGTCATGGAATGCAACCAAGTCAGGAGAGAAAAGTATCGTAATTACAGCAAGTATTCAATTACAGAAAGCCAAGTGATTACGAGTCTATCGTTACTTTGAAAGCTTGGCACAATCTTCAGATAAGACTCTATCAAGAGCTATTACTAAGACATCAGCATTCTCCCTAGTGAATATTAGAGGCGGCTTAATCTTGAGAACATTGTTCAAGGGGCCGTCTAAACTCACAAGTATGCCCAAATCCTTCAATCGTTCTACAATATACTTGGTTTCTTCAACTGCGGGTTCTAGACTCTGCGGATCTCGTACAAGTTCAACTCCAATGTAAAGTCCGATACCCCGAACATTACCGATTATTTTGTATCTATCTTTCAAATCTCGAAGGCGGGCAAGCAAATAATTTCCAACCTCAAGAGCTTGCTGTTGAAGATCCTGGTTTTCAATAACATCAAGAACTGCCATCCCCACTGCACATGAAACGGTATTTCCTCCAGTCGTGCTGAAGAACTCCATTCCAGTATTGAATGACTCAGCAATCGCAGGCGTTGTTATTACGGCACCAATAGGATGACCATTTCCGATTGGTTTTCCCATTGTCACAATATCAGGTATCACAGCCTGGGTTTCGAATCCCCAGAAATGAGTCCCTACTCGACCAAACCCAATTTGCACTTCATCAGCAATGCAGACCCCTCCAGATTCTCGGACTTGTTTGAAAGATTCTTTGAGGTACCCATCAGGGAAGATAATCTGACCTCCACATCCCATGAGTGGCTCACAAATGAAGGCACAGACCCCTTTGTTCAGCTTTTCAATTTCCCGTATTGCTTTTCCTACGTCTTCTGCATACTTCTTGCCTGCATTGGAATCTGAGTGTTTATGGTCACCCCGGAATGGATCAGGCATTCTCACCGTGTGCACATACGTAGGTGGACCTTCCCCACCAGGACCGTTATGCTTGTAGGAACTAATATCGACTAGGTTCTTAGTATTGCCATGGTAGGCACCGTCGATAACAATGAGGTCCTGTTCCTTGGTATGAGCCATTGCCAATCTCAATGCTAGCTCGTTTGCCTCACTTCCACTATTGACAAAGAAACAGACCTTTAGATTTCCAGGCATCTTGGAACTAAGTCGCTGGGCGTATTTTACAAGATTCTCATGCAGATAGCGGGTGTTGGTATTCAATACCGCTGCTTGTCTAGACAATGCGTCAACCACGTAGGGATTACTATGCCCTACTTGCGGGACATTGTTCCGAACATCAAGATACTGTATTCCCTCTTCATCGTAGAGGTACTGCATGAATCCCCTCACTATATTCAGAGGTTTACTACTGTATGAAACCCCGAGTGAACTGCCAATGTGTTTTTTACGAACCGCCAAGATTTCTTCCTTCGATATGTCAGGTTCTGGAAAGAGGGATTCTGGTATCTGAAGGATGAGATTCGGGTCTGGGCAGATACTCAACCAGACATCACGCTTGCTTGGAGGAGCAACTCCAAAGAAATCACCTGTCAAACCCATCATATCAACAATAAGCTGAAAGTGAAGGTGCGGAGGCCATCCACCGTTCTCCGGGTATTCTCCTACTGAGGCAATCTGTTCACCTTTTTTCACTACCTTTCCTACTTCAAGTCCAGTAAGTGAATCTCGACTAAGATGTCCGTATAGAACAAAGAATGATGGACCATCGGGTGTTGTCTTGTGTTCAATGATGATTGTTGGACCATTATCAAGTGGTTTATCATTATCTTGAAAACTATGAATTATCCCATCGTATGCTGCTAAAACAGGAGTTCCTGAATCTACATGCAAATCAATTGCTATGTGAACTGTGCGATTTTCATTACCTTCCGATACATATTGATCACCGCTGTAAACCAAACGCGCCTCATTGTATCTCCCAATTCCAACCTCTGCCTTAGCCTCGGTGAGCTTTCGAGAAACTAGTTCTGAGAAGGTTCTGATATCAGCAAGTTGCAATGGAGAAGCGATGTCAGTGCTACCAACACTGAGGTCGACAATTACACTGTTTGACTTGTCCAGAGATTTTCCGATTGGGTTTGCGAACTTTTCTGTATTATTGGTTATCCATTCCCGAACCTCAGCTGAACTTGGACAAGGCTCCAGACCTATAGATGAACGAAGGCAGTATGTGAAATATCGAGGGGGAATATTCCTGAGATGATATAGAACTTGCCAAGCGGGTGCCTCACTAATTATGAGATACTCATTGTCTGGCTCAAGGGTCTTTTGATATGTGGAGATTGAAACACTCGTTGCAAGACGAGCGCAGATAAGTGGGAAGAGCAATTCAAGTTCCAGTTCCGAGATTGGAAAGACTGAATGATATCCGGATGTGATTTCTTGCGCGACTGAGATGGGATCGGCTTTCCCAAGTATTGCATATGCTATTGCAATTGCTAATTCATTGATAGTACAAGAATGAATCATATCACCAAAGTCCAAAATGCCAAACGACCGTCTATTTTCATCATGTGGGTTAGATACAATGATGTTGTTATCATTAGCATCATTATGAATGACACTAGACCTCAAATAATCTATCGGGGGAAGTACGAGGGTTTCAAACAATTCTAAGAAATAGCTAACAAGTTTCTGTTTATTAGAATCGGTGGTGTGTTTTGAATAGTCACGTATCACAATACTTGCTCTTTTCAAATCCCAACGGAATTCTCTATGGGCAGCTGAATGGTCGAAACTAATAAACGCCTTACTGATAGAACCAATGAATCGCCCAAAATCTACAAGCATATCCGATGCGTGTGGGTTAACCTGCGAAAGAACTTTTCCCGGTAAGAATGATAACAACCGAACATAGTGCTGATTACGTTCCTTGTCTTCCACACGTTCAATTTCAACTCCATTTCTAGATTTATGAACCACGGTAGAAGAATGCCCTTCAATATTTGCGGCAAGATGACGCATTGCACAATTCTGCATATCTAGAGTTTCATATTCTTCCGATACCGCCGAAATTTTGAGGACATACTCTTGACCCGATTCAAGTGTGATGTGGAAATTCCGATCCTGATAACTAGGCAGTTCTTTGATTTCTTTAATACTGTCTAAGATTTCGAATAGGTTTCTGGCAATCTTACTAGCTTGAGTCAAAGAGAAATTTGGTCGTTCGGGTTTTCTAGCATCCAAAGTGATACCAACCTATGACAACCAGAGCGCAATTCATAGCCATAAATGTAAGCATTCTTTCTCAATAATCTTCAATGAATTTCTCTAGTTTACGGATGGAATCCTCTACAGGCATCTCCCAGCGACCTGTGGATTCATTGTGAAGATGATAGAACCCATGCATACCACCAGGAATAACTTTGATGCTTACACCTGTCTGAATGAAGTATGAACGGATGTATGGTCGTAATGCTTCAAATCCTTTCAAGTAATGTACTATGTCACTCGAGTTCATAGTCAATCTTACTGCGAACTTATCAGCTGAATCTATTGAAATTTCTTTTCGGAATGGCAAATGGAGAAAACAAGACAAAATAGGATCAGGATCATCGAGTTCTATGTGGGTTAAGAGTGCAACCATTTGTGGTGTCTGTTCCGTCAACCAGATATACCCTCTAAGAACGCCGGCATCTTTGAGGCGTCGTAGCCTTACTCCAATTTGAGTTTCTGAGAGATCAATCCGTTTACTAAGCTCTTTGTGTGTGAGCTGTCCTCCATACATCTTGATTTCGGCTATGATCTCAATGTCTTTGTGGTCGTAATCAAATTGTGTTGGATTAGTGTCAAATTCATAGGGAAATCGCTCACCAACCTTGAGTGTCTTCTCACAATCTTTAACCCAATCTCTCCAGTTCCATTTCCATCCAGCGACAGGGTCATACTTTGTGAAATCACCAGCTAGCGTGATGAAGTCGTTTGTCATGAATGTATACGAATCATTGATGATGTTCATCTGTTTCATTGCCCGCACGATTCTTTCTATTATCTGGGGATTACCAATTGGATAACCAAATCCAGTTAGACAACCATTGTACTTACCATAAGTTGCATAGTTCGCATAGAAATTTGGAAAACAGAATAGAAATTCTCTTGGGAGATTCTGATACCTCTCGGTCATATCCAAGATAAGAGACCCATCCCCAAGACCGATTTTGGCATCTTGTGTTTGGGGCCAGACCCTTCCCAGGAGACCCTTCTCTCGCAGGCGTTGGATTCGATATCTAATTGTCCTATCAGGAAAGCCCAGCACTTGTGAGAGTTGAGCAGCGGTTACTTTTCCGCCTAAACGGATCATAGCATCCAGAAGTATTTCATCTGTGAGTTTTTTTTTTCTCTCGGTCATCCTAGCTTTCTCTCTTCAGTTCTATCCGTGTAAGTCTACTCCAAATTTACGGACAACCTAAGGTTTTTAAATTGCCAGTATTGATAGTATAACCGTGGAAACGGCAATAATCAAGCCATTATATAGCCGTTTTGGTTAGAACGATGTGATGCTATGCTGAGTCTGAACGACATCCCGAGAAGTGCGCTCCTGGTTTTGGACCATCTCTCTGAGAATGGCCCAATGGCACCAAGAGATATTGCAAGAGGATCAGAAATCCCCCTTAGAACTGTAACTTTTGCTCTCAACAAATTGATCAAACAAAACCTGCTGCGTAAAGTACCTCATCTCATGGATATGAGAAAGCAGTTGTATCATCTAGATACAGTAAGAATCAGTGCGATTGAGAATGATATCGACCGTTTACGGATAATTGCTAGAACCCATATGAGGGCAATCTAGGAAATAATGTGAAAGGAATTCCCTGCAGCTGTATCAAAGGATGGAAATTGTGATTACAAGTTCGTTTATATTCAAGAACCATTTATGATACAATTCAATCATGTCACCCTTCACCTGCAATCACGATGGTTCGTGCGAAGAGATTAGACAGTGTTGCTTCGAAACTGAGATGACTTTAACAAGGGAAGACGTGATGCGAATTGGAGAACTCGGCTACAAACCAAAGGACTATCTGGTTAGGTCAGAGGATGGTTTCTGTGAATTAAAGCTTGTAGATGGATTCTGTTTATTCTATGATAGGACAACAAAACTCTGTACGATATATGACCATAGACCCGCAGGGTGCAAGTACTATCCCATAACATATCACTGGACTAAAAGAAAGTGTGTACTAGACCACGACTGTCCGTCAAAAGATACGACAACAAAACAAGAAATCCGCAAAGTATGCCATAGAGTACGAAGACTCGTGGAAACACTTGTCCAGGAAGCAAGGCATGGCGATAGTCCTTGCTGATCCTCATTTACACTTGAATTTCTTTGATTGCGAATAGTCCCCTTGGAACTACACTTCGAGCCGAACAAATGTACAAATTGGATGCACTTACGGGAGTCAGTATGAGGGGCATCTGAAATTTACGGTGAAGGAAACGCTTATATTTGCCAATTATTATTTATCAAGTAATTACTGGCAAAATAGCGACGCTGTTTGTCCAATAATTACACTAACAGGTGGAAGAAATGAACTTGATGACCAGTGACCTACCAAAAAGCGCTCTCGTGGTGCTAGATCATATCACAGCAGAAGGGCCGTTAGCTCCTCGTGAAATATCTAATAGATTCAATCTCCCTCTAAGAACAGTTTCATTCGCACTGAAAAAATTGATGAATTTGAATTTACTATTCAAGACGCCGAATCTCATGGATATGAGAAAACCACAATATCGCACTAATAGTGAGCGAGTCCGCGAAATGCACGAAGTGATAGATCTACTTCGGGCCCAAATGAATATTCAATTTAGGGCTATTTGAGAGCCAAAGATGTGGTCCCGGTAAGATCCCGTAGTTCTGGCGAATCAAGATAGGTATCCATTGAAAACATCGTATGTGTCTTATCGACCTGGGGAAGTTCTCTCAGAAAGTCAACAATGAACCGGTTCATTTCATCGATATTCCTAGCACGAACTTTCAACAAAACATCATAATCCCCACTGATGACATGAACACCCTGAACAAGTGGGTGAACAGCAATCTCTTTGCAGAATTCTCGTTGAGAGACCACGCCCTTTCGTCCAGGAACGCGATATCTTACTGTGACAAGAATGAAAGCAAGTGTTTCACGACCCACCTTCTTAGGTTCGAGAATAGCAGCATAATGCGTGATTATGCCTTTCTTCTTCAACGCCTTCATTCTAGCATGTACTGTAGCAATTCCCTTACCAACTTCTTTTGCGAGCTCGGAGATCTTCATCTTACTATTAATCTGTAATAGTCGTAGAAGTTCTAAATCGGTTTCGTCAAGATTTTCCGAATACATTTCGGTCATACCATAATATACCGAACAAAATATAGATATATTTTCCGCTTTCAGTAAGAAAAGCATATAGTCCGATTTTAAACCAATTATCAATAGAGAGAGGTATACATTGCCTTAGAATTATAGATTGGAAACTTCAAGTTTCCCGCCCTAAGGGTCCGCACAATAAGGCAATGACTCTCTCATCCATTAATCAATAATCTAGAGGCCACCATTGATGAACGCCGAACATGGAAATCCAGAATTTCTCAGATTGGTATTTAGCGACTTACTAGGACATTTGAGAAGCATCGAGGTCGGGATCGACCAACTTGATGAGGTACTTGAGAATGGAATAGTGATGGATGGTTCCTCAGTACTGGGATATGCTTCAATAAATGATAGCGATGTTCTTCTTCTCTCCTCAAGCGCCACCCCTACACCCCAACCCTGGGACCCATCAGCAGCATTTCTATTATGCAGAGTTCATGAAACCTCTGGAAAACTGCATCCGCGAGACCCACGAAACATTCTCGATGAAATGGTTTCTAAAGCTTCCAAACATGGGCTTCAGCTCATGGTAGGTTCAGAGTTGGAATTCTTCACCATTCAGAAACGTTCAGATGATTCATTTGTACCGCTTGATTCAGGCGGGTATTTCTCCTCACGCCCAATAGATTCTGAACTCGACTTCAGACGCGATATCATAAGGACATTGAATGCAATAGGAATTCCAACAACGTCTCACCATCATGAAGTTGCAAGAGGCCAGCATGAAGTAGGACTTCAATACAGAACCGCTTCAACAGCCGCCGATAACATACTCTTAGGACGTCAAATAATCATGGAGATGGGTTCCATGCGCGGAATTGATGTCACCTTTATGCCAAAACCATTCACCGATCAAAATGGATCTGGGCTCCACCTCCATCAGAGCATTTGGAAAACCGATGGTTCGCGAAATCTCTTTGCTTCAAAAAGAAATGAAGGATTATCCCAGATGGCAACAAACTACGTAGCCGGATTGCTCGAACATGCAAGCAGCCTTATTGCATTACTAGCACCAACAGTCAACTCTTACAAAAGACTAGTTCCGGGATTCGAAGCACCTACAAGGATTGCATGGGGGTATAGGAATCGAAGCACTATGATACGAGTACCGCATTTCAACGGTTCTGAAAGAGCGGCAAGAATCGAGTTACGATGTCCTGATACAACAATATCTCCGCATCTTGCTATCGCCGCCATCCTAGCAGCAGGCCTGGATGGTATTAAGAGAACCCTTGAACCATCAGAACCAATGACAACTAATCTGTACAAATCCACTTCTGATGTAGAATCACTCCCAGGGTCTCTGAGAGAATCTCTAGCACTACTAAATGAGAGTCACTTCATGAGAAATGAATTGGGAGATTCGTTAGTAGACACATTAGTAGCTATCAGAATGCATGAATGGGAGGACTATGTTAAAACTAATGGAGATTCTCACTCAATTGAAGTTTCATCATGGGAACTTGACAGATATCTTCATGCAAACTAGATTGAGCGGTCATCCAAAAGACTTCTATTCAGCTTTTAGTAAGATTTGTCAAGTCGGAGGACAAATCAATGGTATCATTTGAGAGTAAGGAACAGTTCATAGAAATCTTCAACAACTTTTGGGCTAAAGCAACGCAAGAAGCTGAGGTCATGAGGAAAATGACAAAGTCACAAGTTGTTGTGCGATTTGATATTGAAGATCCAGAAGTAAAAATGACAATCAACTTCAGAGACCCTGGACCAAATGGAGAAATTGGAACGCTCCTATTTGACAGTGATGTTGAACCAGAAATCGTAGTTTGGTCCAAGTCAGAAACTACGAATAAATTCTGGCAGGACAAATTGAGCACAACTGTAGCAATGGCTAAAGGTCAGGTGAAGCTTGAAGGTTCTGTGACAAAAGCCCTAGGGCTCATGAATAAAATCAAGCCACTGTACAAGATCTATCCCGAGGTTCTAAAGGAAATGGGTCTAGATCACATGCTACTGTGAAAATCATACATAAACTCGGAATAGATTGGATTTGGTTCACAAAGGAAAGTATATTAGAGTAAATTTCCAAAACAGATTTGTTAACCATAGTTAATGGTGAGTAACGATGACACAGAATGTAACCAAAAACATGAGCATTGCTGAAGTAGTTATGAAATGGCCTGAAACTGCAGGTGCTTTCATGGAGAACGGACTTCACTGCTATGGCTGCGCTGCAGCAAGATTTGAAACTATTGAGCAGGGAGCAATGGCTCACGGAGTAGATCCCGAAAAACTCATTGAAGCAATCAACGATTCAATCAAAGAAGAGTAATTAAAATTCAGGAAACCTAGCCCTCTAACGAGAGGGCTTCGTTCTTCCATATAATCGACCAGTTTCTTCTTCTGACATTTCAAAACTGTGTTCCGGTTCTGGGAACACACCTTTTCTTACATCTTCTGAATATTCTTTCACTGCATCTATAATCACGTTACGTATGTTTGCATACTTCTTCACGAATTTTGGTTTAAAGTCCTCGAACAAACCGAGCATATCCCACAGGACTAAGACCTGACCATCGCAATGGGGTCCTGCTCCAATTCCAATCGTTGGGATGCTAATTGATTCGGATATCAGTTTTGCAGTTTCTGAAGGTACTAATTCTATAACGATTGAGAAAGCTCCAGCATCTTCCAAGGCTTTTGCTTGTTCAACAAGTACTTCTGTCATCTCTGCAGTTCGACCTTGGATACGATATCCTCCGAGTTGAAAGATGGACTGAGGAGTAAGACCAATATGCCCCATTACGGGAATGCCAGAATCAACAACTGCTCGAACGATGTCCACAACTCTAGTACTTGCACCTTCAATCTTCACAGCCTCAGCACCACCTTCCTGAAGCATGAGAGAGCAGTTCTCAAGTGCTTGCTCCACACTTACTTTGTATGACATGAAAGGCATATCACCAATGATAAGACAGTCAGGTTTTGCTCTTGCTACTGCAGCGCTGTGATGGATTACATCATCAAGTGTAACTGGGATTGTGCTCTCGTAACCTAGAAGCGTGTTTCCAACCGAATCTCCAACGAGGATCATGTCCACGCCACATTCACTTAGAATAGAAGCTGTGGGTGCATCGTATGCGGTAAGCATGACAATCTTCTTGCCCTTCACTTTGCTCTGCTTAATCTTGTAAGTTGTCTTTCGTGCCAAGGTTCGGTCTCCAATTCATATTGAAATATACCATCACTTATAGACTTCGCAACGAAAATATATAATGTATATACATTACAGATTTCTCTAGAGATCTATGCCACGCTTCCTGAATTTCCACTTGTACAACTCAACTCCAATGATTACTGGCAAGGATATGAGGATACAGATGATCCAATCAAACATTGTCAGTGGGATGATGAAGAAATTCAATCCAAAAGTCGCCAATATCTCATTGACCAATGGATTATACATCAACAGGTAGTGAGCAAGATAGATGAGGCCTAGGAAGATGACGAAAATCCAAGTTCCTGGCTCACGGAGACTCTTGTGAAGTGGAAGATTAATTCTACGAATTAGCAGAACCAAAGTACTCTCAACAATTAGAATAACTGACAGAAGCATTGTTGTTGCCTTGAGCAAAACCCAGATGGGAGCAGATGTAAAATCATTATAGTAGAAAATCTGAGATGGGTCTTCAGGTATCCAAGTCGACCAGAAACCAGACATATTTTCAGGAGTTACAGTTACTATGTCCCAAAATTGTGTGAATGTCAAGAAGTATACAAGTGATGCGCCAATTGCCATAAGGATGATGTTTAGTACCATTAACTTTCCGATATTTCGCGTGATTATTTCTTGACTGTCTCTTGGTTTCTCTTCCATTGCTTTCGTAGAAGTACGGTCAAATACTAACGCTAGACCAGGGAATGAGTGAGTTGTGACAACCAGATAGAGGTTCTGCCAGTGGCTGAACAAATTGATGTAATCTGGGAAGATGAATAGTGCACCAAAGAAGATGATACTCTCGAAAACATTGATTGCAACGTAGAAGTAAATCATCATTCTAATCTTGCTGAAGAGACCTCGACCTTGATGAACACCTGAAACAATAGACGCAAAGCTATCATCTGTGATTACAATGTCTGCTGCTTCTTTAGCAACATCCGTCCCTGTAATGCCCATAGCAATTCCGGCATCGCTCATGGCCAATGCTAATGCATCATTTACACCGTCACCGGTCATCGCAACAATTTTGTTCTGATCCTGGTATCGCTCGACAATCACTTGCTTATGGTCGGGATTAACACGAGCAAAGACATTGGTCCTGGAAAAGTCCTCATCATTGATGTCAAGGACTTTAGATCCCTCGACCACCAACGAATTCTCGGAGAAAACACCCAAGTCTGTCGCTATAGTCTTGGCAGTAGCTGCTGCATCACCAGTGATCATTATAACATTGATTCCTGCACTATGACAGTCCTGGACAGCCTCTTTCACACCCTGCCGTGGTGGATCTACTATACAAGCAAATCCAAGATAGGTGAGATTGTTTTCAGTTTTTTCACGAGCAGTATTACCCGTGGGAACTGAGTCCATCTGTTTGTATGCAAGAGAGATGACTCTGTATCCCTTTGAGGCAAAATCATTAGCTAGAGCAGTGACACGCTTCAATAAGCCTGGCGTGATCTTCGTGGGAGTGTCCTTTCCGTTCACATACGTGCAAAGAGGCATTAGAACTTCCGTAGCTCCTTTAACAAAAGCTACGAATTTTTTATCATCCTGACAGATCTTGGATATCCTCTTGAGTTCTGATTCAAATGGAAACTCTTCAACAATACTGTAACGTTTTCGTATTGCCTCCTCATCAATACCACTCTTTCGAAACATGGTCAAGAGTGCGGCATCTGTAGGATCCCCTAATGGTGTCCAAACAGTACCTTGGTCAGGAATTTCTTCCTTGATTATCTCTGCATCATTTGCGATTCCACCACATGTAACCATTCGGAAGAGACCCTTCCAAGAAAATATATCATCTACAGGTTCCTCTTCGAAATCAGC
This sequence comes from Candidatus Thorarchaeota archaeon, assembly GCA_018238205.1. Classification (GTDB taxonomy): domain Archaea; phylum Asgardarchaeota; class Thorarchaeia; order Thorarchaeales; family Thorarchaeaceae; genus SMTZ1-45. Next base: position 14,560 of record JABCTV010000016.1, on the reverse strand, counting down.
AACATTGGAATCAGTAGCTCCCTTCAAGAGGTATATACCTCCAGTGGGGTCATAACCGTCACCCCGGACTGAGTAGAGATTCTTTGTGTCCCAGCAGTATTTGACTGTCATCTCGTTCTTGGTCATTGTACCAGTTTTGTCACTACAGATAACACTCACCCGTCCAAGGCTCTCAACTGCAGAGAGGTCTCGAATGATAACTCCCTTGCGTGCCATTGCAAGTACACCAGTAAGGAGGACTATCGTCGTCAACAGTGGTATGTTGATCGGCATTATGGTCATGGCACTAACGATACCTTCACCGATTATCTCAGATAGATGTTGCATACTTAAATCGAAAGGTGCGCCATGAATGATAGGATACATAAAAAGCTGCCAGATAACGGACACAGCCATAAGAATGATTGCAGCGATTCCCAAGTATTTTGCCAAGAGATTGACCTTTTTTCTCAGGGGAATGTCCCCAGTATTCAATGCTTCAAGAGTTCCCTGTATCTTCCCAATCTCTGTGCGACCACCTGTTGCAGTAGTTACTACCGTTGCCATTCCTGTTGAAATATACGTACCAAAGAAGACAGTATTCAACATATCAGTGAGAGAAACATCCTCTGCAACACGTGCATCCTCACGCTTCATAACAGGTACACTTTCACCAGTAAGTGATGCTTCGTTTGCCATCAGGTTTGATGATGAGATAATACGACCATCAGCAGGAATTTTATCACCCTGCTCGAGTTTAACAATATCACCAGGAACCAAATCTATAGGTGAGATACTGGCTTCTTTGCCGTCCCGGATAACTCTAGCTTCTCCCGCAGATAGTTTCTCCAAGGCATCCAATTTTTTCTCAGCTCGATATTGTTGAATCATGGCAACGAAAGCGTTAACTGCCACAATTGCGAGCCAAAGGGATGCACCACCCATAGTGTTGGCGGGAGAGGGGAAGAAATATGCGATAGCAATTAGTGTAAAGGAGCTTATTATGTAAATAGTAATCAACCAATTAAGAATAGGCGCAATATAGACTTGCATAAAGGATCCTTTATACCTTGGAATGGAGTTCGGACCATATTCTTGAAGCCGACTACTAACTTCGTCAGCTGAGAGACCTCTCTTACCATCGACCTTGAGGGTATCGAGGACTTCCTCTAAAGGTAATGAATGAAATGTTTCAATTGAACTAGATTCTATGATGGCGTCTTCTCCGGACAAGTTCAGTACCTCTTGAAGGTATGTTGATGTAATATCATCGCAGATAAATGAAACGTGAGTGGTCCCATCTCTACTACGTGAATATTGAGCAAACAAAGCATCCTAATGAAGCTTTTCTGAACTAATACTTCTTTACCGGTGTCGATAGGTTCATGTGTAATCATAACATTAGTGCTAACTGCACGCATTTGCATCACCTAGGTGTCGATTATGGCCTTTTACTGGGAACCAACAAGCACTCCAAAGAAAGAATCATCAAGTGGAAAAAGAATCATTGCGGTCATCATCATTCTGATGATTGTTGTTTCCACGGGACTAGTGTATATCACCAATATCGGATTCGGGAGTAATGCACCTACCGCGAAGGTCCGAGTTGCTGTATTAGATTCAGGCGTTGATGTAGATATTGGCTTGGCGGGAAGAGTTGTAGCAGAAAAGAGTTTCATAACACTTGATAATGGATACGATTTTGAAGATCTTTCAACTACAGATTCAAGACCAACAGATGTTCCCCATGGAACCATAATTGCTAGACAGTTGGCGACTTCTCCGAACGTAGAAATTGTGAATGGAAAGGTATTGAGCGAAGAGGGTTCAGCTACGACACTAGCTTTAGTTGATGCAATAGAATGGGCCATTGAGCAAAATTGTAGTGTAATCAATCTTAGTTTGGGAGGTACCCCAACATTGGGAGACCCCATTGAGTCAAGTATTGAGTGGGCGTTCTCCCTAGGAGTGATTGTAGTAGCAGCTGCAGGAAACACTGGTGATAGCGGAATTCTGGGCACTACCATTGAGTCACCTGCGCTCTTTGATGCTTGCATTGCAGTTGGTGCTCTAATGGAAGATAATACCCCTGCAGATTTCACATCAATTGGACCATCAGAGAGTCGATATATGAAGCCAGATCTATCAGCCGCGGGTTATACGACTTCAGATGGGGCTACGTATTATGGAACAAGCTTTGCTTCACCACGAGTTGCTGCGGCAGCTGCAGAACTCATTGGCCACTCTATTGATAATAACATCACGTATACACCGGGTTCAATAATGACAGCTCTAATGAAAGGTGCGGACCCATTAGATTCGTATCCAGAGTATATTGTTGGGGCGGGTAAATTGAATATCCAGCAGTCACTCAACATCATCCTAGATACAGCGGAACAAGGTAGTCTCCCAGCAATTTGCTATGCATTTCCTGGAGAGCTGCCAATTGACTATGAACGACTATTTGCATCGGACACGTACAGCTTCAATATCAGGATTTTTACTTCTGGAAATGATAATTTTACAACAGAGGTAGTGAGTGCAACTCCCTCAGCTTTCGTAATACCTGATGAATTTGAGATTAATCAGATAGGTCGTGTTCCAGTTACAGTGAATGTACCAGAATCAGGGGTCACAGATATTGAGGGAACAATAACTTTCTCATCTGTGAACTATGGTGAATGCAGTATCCACATTTCCTTTGATGTTGGAACAGCAATTGCCAGAGTTGCTTTTGATATCTCCCACACACCTTGGGATATAGATTCGATTTATGGTCAATTCAGAGAATTCTATAAGGTACTTGTAGACAATGACATATCAGTGACCGAGATTCGAAATAGTAGTGCTACAACTAATAGCTCTCTACATGAATTTGATGCTGTTGTGATTCTTGATCCTTGTGCATATTCCGCAAATGAAACAGATCCAGCACACCCTGCTGCATATTATCTACCATTCTCGGAAAATGAAATTCAAGCTTATGAGGACTACTATAATTCAGGTGGAGGAATATTCGTATCAGCTTTGTCGAACTCTTCGATAAATACAACAGCATTGAATGATTTCCTCAGCTGGACTGGATTTGCATTTACTCATTTTGAGGTTCCAAATGGAGATTATCCAACTCTTATTGATAGTATTGATCCACATCTTATTACATCTGGAATTAATGGGTTCCATTACCTAGGTGCAACTATTTCTATTCCATTAGATGGAGATATACTTGCACGTTATGGAGTTTCACCAGTGATGGGCTGCAAAGAAGGAGCTGAAGGTGGAAAAATAGTTGTCACAGGAAGCAACTTCATGCTTGATAACTATGGTTTGCTCGGACTCTATGATGGTGCAGATAACAATGGATTGCTAGCTCTTCGCATTGTACTTTGGTGTGCAAACATGCTTTTCTAGCAGCAAGGTGTATCTTGTAACACTATGATTGCGCTAACACTGGAGCTTTAAATATAAAAGGGGGTTTTCTTCAACCACTAACAACCTTTCCGAGTCGAAAATTCGGAGATGCTGGCAACATTGGGCTTGCCTGATGATGCCAGCTGACCGGTTACTATTTCTAAATTCTATATTTCACAGTGTGGTTCTATCAGTAGTCTTAACTACAGGATTTTGGACATCATCGACCCTCAATAGGACGTGATTCTATTTTGGCAAAGGTTACCAAGGCATCATATGCAGTTCTCGCTGCTTGCACAATTTCACATTTCATGAATCACATCTACACTGGTGCACTTTCACCATTTCTTGTTGAGATACAGCTCGACCTTGGTATTAACTATACACAGATCGGGATTGCTACCAGTGCTGCAATTGTAGCAATGACCACTGCCCATCTTCTTGTCGGTTATCTTGGCGATAAAGGTATGAGAGACATTTTCATCTCCATCAGCGTATTACTAGCTGCAGTTGCAATGTACCTGACAAGTACTGCACAGGGATTTGTGATGCTGACAGTCTACCAAGTATTCCTTGGCCTTGGAGCTTCTGGATATCATCCTAGTTCATTCCCGACACTAGCTGAAAAGTTTCCGAATGCTAGAGCAAAAGCAACAGGCATCCAAGCTATGGGTGGTTTGCTTGGAATGGCAGTAACACCTTTTATTGGAGTAACCTTACTCATTGCAACAGGAACTTGGCAATCTTCCCTTCAAGTACTTGCAATCGTAGGAGTTGTTTTGTTTGTACCAACTTATCTACTCATGAGATATTCTCAGAGTGACAAAGCAAATGGGCTTGACGATGACCTCATCCCTGAACCAGAAGAAAAAGTGCATATCGAACCAGAGGGGTGGACTCGCAATTATTGGCTTCTCGTTTTACTTGTAGGTCTACGTGGAATGGCATTCAGATGCACATCCCTACTGATGCCTCTATATCTCACGGTAACCTACCTTACAGGTGTAGTCACTGCAGGTTATCTAACTGCAGTAATGTTGACAGCTGGACTTGTCGGCGAAGTTGTTTCTTCATACTATTCAGACAAATGGAATAGAAGAGTACCATTTCTCATCGCCTCTTCTGGAATAGCAGCACCAGCCCTACTCCTCCTTAATTTCCAGCTCAGCTCGACGATGTTGGTATTAGTTTTAATTATCATCGGATTTTTCTTCTATCTAGGCGTACCGCCCAATGTTGCGTATCAAACAGAAGTATGTCCGCGTAATTCGACAGGGCTAGCCTTTGGAATTCTCTTTTCATTCGGAGCGATTCCAGGAGCTTTGTCACCTATCATCTTTGGAGTCATTGCTGATAACTTTGGATTATCCGCATCAATACTCTTTCTGGTAATAACTACAATTCTAGCAACAGTTGTAGCCCTATTTCTGAAAGATACAAACAGTAAGGGAACTGACCCATCCAAAATAGTAATCGCAGATATGGAATTGGAGTGAACGTTTTTTCATCCATAGGTAGCCTGAAATTCGCAAAGGGTATGTGAAGAACAATGTTCGATTACCACGTTCATCCCAACTATTCGATTGATGCAGAAGGAAGTATTGAGGAATTCTGCGAAATGGCACTTGAGAGAGGTTTGCAAGAGATAGCATTTACCACTCATCTTGATACGGATAATGCAGGGGATGATTGCTATGTTAATGTCAAAGGGAAGAGAGTGGATACTCGTTCAAGTGTTTGGTTAGAGGATTACGAAGCAAGCATAAAATCTGCAGATGATGAATACAAGGAGAGAGGTCTTAGAGTTCGACTTGGTGTAGAAGTGGACTATATTCAGGATATTGATGGGTCATTACCTGAGCGTTTCTACTCCACTGATTTTGATATCATACTGGGCTCGGTGCACCTCATCGACCATATAGCAATTTCAGCAAAAGGTAGAGCTGAGAAGGCCTTCAAGAAATACTCTATGGAAGAGCTTGGGGAAAAATATTACACCCATATTATGGAGGCGGTCGAATCAGACCTCTTCGATATACTGGCTCACATTGATCTCTATAGAAGGTATGGCCAGACCTTCTATGGTGACGGGATAAGAGAAATTTGGAAACCCCATATTGCAGACCTTGCAGACGCGATGAAGCGACATAATATGGGTTTTGAGGTGAACACCTCTCCTCTGAGAAAAGGGCAGACACAACCTATGCCTGATGTTAACATTATCAATGCACTCAAAGATAGAGGGGTGTCTATTGTCACGATAGGGTCAGATGCTCATTGTCCACAGGATGTTGGCGCTGACATCGAGAGGGCTATTCAATTACTGAGAGATTCTGGATTTTCCAACATCTCACAATTTGAAAGAAGAACTGCTCAAAACCAATCTATACTCCAATAACCTGAATATTACAAAACAAAATTATACTGGTTTACATTATAGTGAATTCATGGTGATTCAATGAGAAATAAAATTCCATTCATATTATGTTTAATTGGAGGCGCCCTCATGATTTATGCAGGTGTGGTCGGCAGTATCGGATTCTGGGATAATCTGATTAGCTATGCTGCAACTATCGCACCAGGGTATGAAGACATTATGCTCTGGATACTTGTTATTCTACAGAATGTCGCAAGCTTTGGAGGAATCGCAGTAATTGTTGGTGGATATCTAATTACGACCGATCGTGTTGGAACTGGAAAGTTCATCATTGGTATTTCAGCAGGAATGGGAATATTCGGTTTAATCATGCTCGTCTACAATATGTATATGGCAATGGGCATGGCAGCATTCTCTGAGATATATAACCTGATATCAACTACTGCTGCAATCCTTGGTCCAGTCATAACAATTGTAGCAAGAACCTTGACAAGGAAGCCCTGAATCAGTCATTGAGTAATGCTTATTCGGTATTTCGTTCAAAGACAACCTGGTAACAGTGACAAATAGAAATAATGCTGCAATCGAAAAAGCTGTAAGTTTCATTGATGATGGACTCTTCAGCGAGGCAATAGAAGAGCTCCGTTCCTTTTTACAGAGTAGTCCTGAGTCAATAGAAGGATGGTACAATCTAGGATACGCTCTTGCAGAAACCAACGAACTAGAAGAGGCAGTCAAAGCATACGATGAAGCATTAGCTATTGACAACAGCATTTTCGAGATCTGGTTTAACAAAGGTAGTGTCCTCTATGAGGACAAGGATTTCGAAAAAGCAAAGGAATGCTATGAAAAAACCATTGAATTAGATCCAGATGATGCAGAGGCCTGGAATAATCTTGGAAACTGTTTCTCAAGACTTGCAGAGGGACCACAGGCAATCGAGGCGTACACCCGGGCAGTAGCCCTCAAGCCAGACTATGCGGAGGCATTCTACAATAAAGCAAACGCACATTTCATTGAGGAGCAAGATGAAAGAGCTATCGCATACGCAGAAGTTGCTTTACAACTGAATCCGGATCTCAGCAATCTCATCAGTCAGTGGATAAATGTGTCAAGAGATAGGTTAGCCTCCAAGAAGGATGAAGAAGCACACCTAAAGAGAATCCGTGGCAAATCCAGGAAAGACGATTGATTGATTCATCAGACCTAAAAGGAACTAATGTACCTGCGACAATATGATGCCAGGAATAGTTCCTCCAGATGATACAGGCGATGGTATTAACATTCGACCAAAATATATCGGAATAGCAGCTATTGCAATCGTGTTTGGTGGAATCATCATAGCTTGGTTAAGTGCTCAAGGAATTCTCCCTTTTGATGGGCCAATGGTCTTGGGAGTCACCATTCTTGCAGCAACCGTGCTTGTTTGCTGTGCATCAGCTATCATGTTAGCGTCAGTTGCCTCTAAAATGCCAGAGTATGGAGAAATGGAAATTAGATATGAAGAGGGAATGGAGCACTATAAAAACGAAGAATGGGAGAATGCACTTCTCATCTTCACAGAACTAGCTGGACCAAAATTGAATCATAAAAGAGCTCTGTATTATTCTGCACGATGTTACGCGCAGACGGATGATTGGGAAAATGTCAAGAAATTCTGTAATGCATATCTTTCTATCAAACCAAAGGATAGAGAAGTATGGGAGATGCTTTCTGATGCTCATAAGAAACTCTTCGAATATGGAGAGGCTGAAGATGCACAAGAAAGAGTATCAAAACTCCCTGAATCAAACTAGATTCTTGTTACCTACTTCGGTTTTACAACTGAGTTGCGAAGATAGCCTATCTTCTCGATGTATTGTTCAATCGTATCACCAGCTTTGAGGAACTCCGGTGGATCACGAACAAATCCGACACCGGATGGTGTTCCAGTGGCAATCACATCACCAGGTTCCAAAGTAAAGGCCTTGGAAAGGTGAACCATAATCTGAGGCACGTTGAACATCATATTGGAAGTGGAGGAATCTTGTTTTACTTCGCCATTAATCTTGGTTTGTATTTTCAGTCCCCGAGCATCTCCAAGCTCGTCTTGTGTAACAATGCAGGGACCCATGGGACAAAAGCTATCAAGTGACTTACCTCGTATCCATTGCCCATCTCCACGTTGTAGGTCTCTTGCTGTTACATCATTGACTATTGTGTATCCTGCGATGTATTCCAAGGCTTTGCTTTCACTTACATCCTTGCAAGTCTTGCCAATCACAATTGCTAATTCTACTTCCCAATCAATCTTGTCAGAAATTTTTGGCATTGGAATTGAATCATTAGGACCAATGACACAAGAAGGAAACTTGGCGAATATTATTGGAAACTCGGGTGTTTTGGAACCTGTTTCTTTGATGTGTCCCAAGTAGTTCTTCCCCAAAGCGATAATCTTGCCAGGACGCGATACAGGCGCCTCAAGAATAACAGTATCAAGAGGATAAGCCATCATTCGTTCGTCAAGGGGAGTTTGCTCGTATCGAGTCACAATTTGGCGTGCTACCTCAATACCGGATTCCCACTGCAACAGATCCATCATTGTCGTAGGGAAACTTTGACCGCGAACATGGTATTTGCGACCAAAGTAAGATGCTGCATCTGGGATATCGAGGATTCCTGAATCTAGTTCAACACCAATGGATGGTACGCCCATTCTAGAATATGTGACTAATCGCATGTCACTTAATGCCCAACCAACTCATTTATTCGTACTGGTGTTAAACTCCCGTTGGTGTTTGGTAATGACTGGTGAAAAGTCTCTAGATGGACTACCGGAACATGTGTATGTTGCTTTGGGTCGACGAGGAATGGAACCCATACCGCTACTAGAGTGTACGTATGAGTGTGACGGAAAGGAATTACGCTTTCTTGAGATGACTCAAAATAAAGAGGCTCCATCTGAAAAAGGAGTTGACGAGATTACAGAAGACTGGCGGGTTGAGTGTACAAAGTGCAACAGACCATTCACTATTCGGTGTATTGTTCGATATGCTGATGGAGAAAGGATAGATACAAGAGTAGACATACTAGATGATACAGGGAACAATCTTGGTTGGTTAGGAAGCTACTAGGTGATTGAATGACTAGGACCTACAAAATCTCCGTTTTACCTGGTGACGGCATTGGCCGTGATGTGGTGCCGGAAGCTGTAAGAGTACTTGATGAAGTACAGAAGCAAGTAGGTGGTTTCCAAACAGAATTGCATGAATTCGAATGTGGTGGAGAATACTATCTCCGTGAAGGCAGGGAATGGTCAGTTAAGGCAGAAGAATTCACAAAGAATGAAGCTGATGCAATACTTCTTGGCGCAATCGGAGCAAATGATGATCAAGGAAAAAGCGTCAGACTACCAGATGGCCATCTTGCTGGATACAGTGTTGTAATCGGACTAAGAATAGAACTTGACCTGTATGCCAATGTACGCCCGGTGAATCTCCTTGATGGTGTGTGGTCGCCAATTAAGGAAAAGACTCCTGATGATATCAATATGATAATAATAAGAGAAAATACTGAAGGGCTCTATGCTCAAACTCACGATAATTCAGAGGGCGAGAATTCTTCGGAAATTGTAATCGATAGAAGGGTCATAACTCGAAAAGGGTCAGAAAGAGTAGCACGATATGCATATGAACTTGCTAAACTCAGCTCAGGTGCACCTATCGATGGTAAACAAAGGGTCACATGTGTGGATAAAAGCAATCTACTTGCAGGCTGTCAATTGTTTAGAAAATCATTCAATAAAGTTGGAGAAGATTTCCCTGATGTTGAGAGGGACTATGCGTATGTAGATGCATGGACCCAATGGGTCATCAGAAAACCAGAATATTACAATCTTGTAGTTGCACCAAATGCATTTGGAGATATCATCACCGATCTAGGAGCGGCAATACAAGGTGGTCTTGGAGTCGCTCCAGCTGGAAGCATTGGTGATAAACATGGCGTATTCGAACCTGTTCATGGATCTGCACCAAAATACTATGGCCTGAATGTTGCTAACCCTGTGGCAGCGATTCTTGCTATGGGAATGATGCTCGATTGGTTAGGCACCAAACATGAAGATAAGAAAATCAAACTTGCAGCTGATTTAGTACAGAAATCAGTTGCATTAGTTTTAAAGAATGGAAGAATCAGGACAAGAGACCTATGCCTAGGTCAATGGAGCGATATCAAACCGAGCTCCACAGTCGATGTGACAACAGCAATCATCGATGAGATGAAATCTATACAATCAGGAGGGTAAATGTGTGGGTTATACTCTAGCTGAAAAATTACTCGCGAGCCATACTAATGATGGTAAGGCAACGGCGGGGGACATAGTCGAAGCAAATGTGGACTTGTTAATGGTCCATGAAGTTCTCGGGTCAAGAATCCTAGGTGTTCTTGAAGAGATGGAATTCCAGAAGGTCTGGGACCCAGAACGTATTGTGGTAGTCAATGATCACTGGGCTCCGGCTTCAGATATCAATAGTGCTGAGATCCACAGAAGAAACCGTAACTTTGTAAGAAACCAGGGAATCACTCACTTCTTTGATGTAGATTGTGGAATATCTCATCACGTTCTACCAGAGAAGGGACTCATTGTTCCTGGAGAACTCGTTATTGGTAGTGATTCTCATTCAACAACGTATGGTGCATTCAATACATTTGCTACAGGATTAGCAGCAACAGATGCAGCATTGATTCTAGCCACCGGTTCTTGTTGGTTCAGAGTTCCCGATTCAATCCGAATCGATGTAAATGGTGAGCTTCAAGATATGGTAATGAGTAAGGACCTTATTCTAAAGATAATCTCTGACTTAGGCCCAGATGGAGCAAACTATCAATCAATGGAATTTCATGGTGATACCATCGATACAATGAAAGTAGGCGAAAGGATGACCATATCCAATATGTCCGTTGAAGCAGGTGCAAAATGTGCACCAATGACTGTCAATGGACGTGTGAACAAGTGGATGGAAACACTCGCACCATCAAAGCGATGGAAACCAACTCTTCCAGACAATGATGCTGAATACATTGACACTCGAACTTATGACATCAAGAGTGATCCACTAGGGCCTATGGTTGCAACACCAGACAACCCGACAAATGGTAAAGCAGTCAGAGAGGTAAGTGGAGTTCCAATTGATCAGGCGTTCATCGGTTCATGTACGAATGGAAGAATTGGAGACCTGGAAATAGCAGCTAAGATTTTGAAGGGTAAGAAGATTCGAGAGGGTGTAAGGCTAATAATAACTCCAGCTAGCAAACATACATGGATGATGGCTTTAGAAAGGGGTCTACTCAAGATTTTCATGGAGGCGGGAGGTATCGTAACAAATTCAACATGTGGTGCTTGCGTTGGTGGACACTTAGGAGTCCTTGGAGCAGGAGAAGTTTGTATTTCTAGCACCAATCGTAATTTCAAAGGAAGAATGGGACATCAAGACTCCAGAATATATCTTGCATCACCTGCAACTGTTGCAGCTAGTGCATTGTTAGGAGCAATCACAGACCCAAGGAGTGTGTAAGTATTGACCAAAGAACTGAAACCTGTTACTGGAAGAGCTTGGGTCTTTGGCAACGATGTCGACACTGACCAGATCATTCAAGGACAGTATCTCACCCTTCTTGACTATGCAGAAATGGCTAAACATACATTCGAGATTCCAAGACCCGTATTCACATCAAAAGTAAAGAAGAATGACATAGTCATTGCAGGTCGAAATTTTGGGGGAGGATCCTCTCGTGAGGAAGCTCCAAAAGTTCTACTGCAATCAGGTATTGGATGTGTAGTGGCCGAATCATTTGCACGAATCTTCTATCGCAATGGGTTCAATGTCGGACTTCCATTACTTATCATTCCGAATGCTGCAAAGCTTGTTTCAGATGGTGAAACAGTCACTGTGGACATTTGTGAAGGAACTCTATCAGTTCGTAGTAGCGGAGATGTTCTTCATGGAAACCCCCTTCCCACGAGAATGCTTAACCTGCTGAAAGAGGACGGAGCAGTCGCTTGGTATAAACAGAGTGTCGGAAAACACTAAAAGGCTCTAAACATAGCCTGCAATAATAATCATCACTTGAGAGGACTTTAGATGAATGTACTTACGTTTCTCATGATATCGTTAATTGTACATGCAATTCCGATACCATTCTCATCCGAATATTTGAAATTTAATCATTTACTCAAATGGTTGCCCTTCCGTTTAGTCTGGGGTACGATTGCGTGGGCCATCATTTGCTTGTTATCAGCAACGACATTACCGTGGGCAATTCTAAGCCTGATAATGAGCCTAGGGATAATAATGATGGTAACTAGTGGATTCCGTCCAGGCGGAGATTTCGAGCAGATGCTTGAGGGAATACGAGTTCCTTTCACGTGCATCGGAGTTATAATCATCATTCTATTACCCACATTCTCCGGCGTAATCAGCTGGACGGCTGATGTTTCTAACGCAGAGTATTTTGATTCAATGATAACTGAAACTGACGATCCCCTCTTTGCAAATCCAATACCTGACCGCATGGTCAGACTGGTTACAGAAGAATATGCAAAGTACGTTGCTGGTCAGCACTTGGCACCATTTGGTTCTAATGTCATTGTATCAGCAGCACATATCACGACGCGGAATGGGACGTTAGTGTGGGTTTGTACGATAATATCTACGAATGTTCTTGCGCAAAACTATGTGCAAGGGTTCATCGTTGTGGATGCAAATGACCCTCAATCAATTGCACCTCATCTTATCAATTCAACAACTATTCCAGTAGGTGAGGGTCTCTTCTGGGACAAAAACATACAATTTGGAAACTATCTGAACGACATGACCGCAGCATACCAGTATGCGTATCCGACTTGGACTCCTTCTGGGGACTTGGTCTACGTACAGACAAGAACACCCCTTGGTTTTGATTTCGTTGAACGAGCCATCGGACCCATTGTCTATGCAGAGAATGGAACAGTCTTCCAATATGCAACCATTGCTGAAACACCAGATTGGATAACTCAGGCATACGCAGAAGAATGGCTTGAAAGACAGATATCCCGATGGGGAGGTTACCGCCGTGGAGATGGATTTGATCTCTTTGCAGGAGGATTCCTCTGGGTTATTGCTCCTTCCAACGATAGATTAGAGATTCATGAGGATACAAGATACATTATCAATCCTGACTCGGGAATGGTTGAAGCCTTCATAGCTGTTCATCCAGTGGAAGCAGGCAGTACCCTTGCAGGAGTATTCCGTGCAACTCAAACAGAAGTATTCTATCATGACCTTAGCAGTGAGGGGTATGTAAGTGGTGAAGTAGCAGCTGCAAATGTTATTGCTGATATTGGTGCACCTGCAAGCGGGTTCTATTATGGATCAATGCCACTACTATATCCAGTTGAGATATCTCCCACAGAAATAAAGTGGACATGGTATACTCCGATCTATTGGACAGATGCTTATTGGGATTCCGACTTAGAAGAATATGTTTACAGTAATATGAGGCTTCATGCGCTAGGACTTGTGGATGCATCTAACATCGACAGATTTGTCTGGGAACCCCTAGGAGGATCTCTCTCAGGAGAAAAACTTGTCTTCGAGGTCAGAAGTGATTATGTTGAGCTATTCGGAGGAGTTGTGGAAGAAGAACCTACAGACACATTCAACATGACTGCTACAGTTAACAGCACCGCATTTGATACTGTTGATTCACAACAACATGTCATCCTTGGAACAGACAATGCTACATACCCCCATATTGAGGGAGCACGTGCTTGGATGAATCTGACTGACTGGTATACTCTATTGCTAGATATTGGCGTGGGCGATAGCTTCACAGCCACAATTCAGAAGGTTGGAGATGTCTACAGGATTATTGCAATAGTCAAGAACTAAGGAACACAGAGGAGGGTAATCCTCCTCTTCTTCTTCTTTTTTTGTAGTTATTATCCAGCACTCATTCTAGCTCGCATTGCTGTGTATTTATCCTTGACCATGCCCCAGATTTTCCCACGTCTTGTTGCGTTTTGATATGCATTAGTATGAATGGGACATCTATCACCTAGTTCACACGCATCTTCAAAGCCACCGTGGTCATGCAGTGCGTCCACAAGAGCTGTCTTTAGAAGCTCATCTTCAAAATCATTCATCATATCAGACGAAATAAAAGTCCAATCAAGAGATACGAATTTTTCCATTGCCAATACGCCAGCTACTGAATCAAATACCTTCTTTGCAATTTCTTCTGAATCTTCACCAAGACCTACAACAATAGAATGACCTGTGGGTGTTGTTCTTGAGAACCGCATCTCAGTAGGTCCCATTTTCACTGAATCAAGACTCAAGTCTGTAGATATTGTTTGTGGGAGGGTTTGGAGTGCAGATAGAAAGCCAGAGAGGAGTTCAGGATTTTTGAAAGCAGTTTTACAAAATGTGCCATAACATTTACTGTAAATCGGTAAACCAGATTCAGTATAGACCATCAGATACTCAAGTACAACCATTTCTTTATTCCCATCCTATTCAATAATGTGAACTAACAAATACACTCTATCAAGAAATAGTTTCCTAAAAAGAAGGAGAGAGGGGATTGTAAACAGCTGCACTGATTTTGGACAATCTTGGACATCTCTTAGACAAATGATGAATCAAAGACCATCTTTTCTACAGGGGCTTATATAATGGAACAGGAAATGAGTAACTGTAGTTGCGATCTAGGACGAGAACCAAGTCCAAGGATCTATCTACAGTCGCCGCGAGTTGCACGGAGACATAAAACGCC
>JABCTV010000334.1 GCA_018238205.1 Candidatus Thorarchaeota archaeon | reverse complement strand
CAATGTAGCATTGAGAATGTCAGTTACCAGCTAGCGTAAGCGCTTACATCTCCGCTTTAGAAAAGTGGAGTCTTACGCGCAAAACTGATAATGATATTGGCAGAAATTAATGCATAAGTCAGCATCAATCTTTTAACATATGCAAAAATCAATGCCCCAATCATTATGCATATTGCAATTATTGAAAGAATAGATAGAGAGTTCATTGTATCCACTTTCTACCTTAATTCTAAGATACCTCTGTGTTGTATTCTGCAATTATTGGTTTTTCTTTGTTGAATTGACCTATCGAAAGATCATCTTGTACTACATTGAATGCATGGTTAAAATGTTCATCTGTTACTTTTGCATCTTTGTTTTTACCTAATTTATGTTCTCGCATTGCCTGCATTCCTGCTTCTCTACACATAGCCGCAATATCCGCTCCAGTCCATCCTTTGTTTTTCTTAGCCCATTTTTTCAGGTCAAATGTTTTATCAAGCGGCATAGTTCTGGTATGAACCTTAAAAATCTCAACTCTAGATTCCTCATCTGGGATTGGTGTCTCAATTTTAAGACCGATTCTTCCAGGTCTGAGAAGTGCCTTATCGACTAGTTCAGGTTTGTTTGTAGCAGCAATAATTGCAACTTTTTCTAGTTCTTCCACACCATCAAGCTCAGTAAGCAATTGATTTACCATCCTCTCTGTTGAATCATTTAAACAACTGCCGCGAACTTTAGCTATACTGTCAAACTCATCAAAGAAAATTATCGCAGGTGCAACTTGTCTTGCTTTTTTGAAAAAACTTCTTCATAAAATTCCTTCATATGTTTTTGTTAGTTTTTGTATAACATTTTAATTATAGCATATGAAAATAATTTAAAGAAATAAGATTTTTGTGAATATTGATATAATGAAACATACTGTTGGCGTCTTCCACAAGCTGCGCAGAGTGAACTATGTTCCAGCCAGTATCACTGCTTGCGAGGTCGGAGTATAGTCGATTACTCCAAACGATTGTTACGACACCATGGTTTGATTGGGCAATCTCCATTGCTGCAACCAGAGGATAATAGTCGAGTACAAACACCACCGCCTCCTGATTATCACGTTTAATTTTCCAGCTAAAAGGTCTGTGCAAGGGCAGAATAGACTCTACGTATGGTTTGATAAGATTCTCCAACCAACATGATACATTATCAGGTAGGACTTCGACAATCATTGATGATTCACACTCCTTGGCGACTAGGTCAATGTTCCTCCCGCATTTTGGACATATGACGAACCCTCTCTCATAGTCGCTAGCCACTACTGCTGCCTCACCTGTACATTCGCGATCGTAGTCTGACAGCTCTTCGAAATCAGGGTCATTTGGATTGGCACATTTCACGTATCGGTGCTCTATTCCTCTTGCGAGTCCAAGGTCTTGCAGCGCATGCAAGGCATCCTTTGCCTTCGTGTCCCATTCCCTAATCTCATACCCATTCTCAAGCGTGTTACCTACCTCCAACGGTTAAGTTCAAACCATACTCAGCTCTCACATAATCAATCACGGAGTTTAAGATACCATTCGTTCCTCTATGACCCTTGAAGTACAAGACCAGTCCTTTTGATCTCCTTTCAATTGAAATAACGAATCTAACGCCTTTGAAGATGAATGCAATCTCTAGGATGTTGTTCACAGCATTTTCAAGAAGGTCAAAGCCTTGGTTTCTTAGCTGAGAGAGTGTGGCTTTCAGATTTATTATTTTTGTTTCAAGACGAACATTCGGAGCGTTCTCGAATGGCGAGTTGCGCCTCTCCAATGCAACTAGTGTGATATTCGGATCGGTTCCTCTCCCTATTGAATCTAGGAATTGGGCGACCTCCAGTGATTCATTGTAGCCAATCTGCTGTATACATTTTGCATCTTTCCCGAATAATTGCTCCGTGAACAGATTCAACATCCTCTTTGCCAATCCGATTCGCTCAGCCCATAGCTCTGACTGTTTCCCTCTTGGTGGCAGTCTGATAATAGTTGATTTTCCAATTACCCCTGCAACATTCTTCTTTAGCAGTTCGAGAAACTCAGAGTGTCCACGGCGGAAATAGATCTCGACAAACATGTCATCTCGGATGATGTGCCAGCAGTGGCTTTCCAGCTTATCACCAATCGTTTGATCAATCTTCCTAAGCATCTTTGTGACCTTATCCTCGGTAAGACTGGCAATGTCAAAACGTGGCCTTGATCTTTTGCTTCCGGAGATATTGAAAAGCTTGAATGACTTGCGATGGATCATCTGTTTAATCATGATGTCCATCAGATGGTTCTTACCCTCCTTCAGGATGTGATA
>JABCTV010000333.1 GCA_018238205.1 Candidatus Thorarchaeota archaeon | reverse complement strand
CGCTTTAAGGCACCCGGTTTTAGTTTTAAAGTTCTTAAGTAATGGGTGATATTGATGGACCATTTTTTTCTCCCGTAATGCCTATCAATCCGGCCTCTGCGGCCACAACTATATCCACACCCGCCTCATGGGCCAGTGGACCGGTCTTTCCATAACCGGTAATGTTACAATAGATCAGGCGAGGATTAATTTCCTTAAGCGATTCATAACTGAATCCCAGCTTCTCTAATGTTCCCAATCGGTAGTTCTCAATCAGTACATCGGATTGTGCAATAAGTTTCCTAAGTATTACCTTTCCTTTCTCTTTCTTGATATTAAGTGTCAGGCTTCTTTTGTTCTTATTTAGAGAAATGTAGTATGCGCTTTCACCTCCTGTAAAGGGAGGGCCCCACATCCGGGTCTCATCACCTGTTCCAGGTGGTAGATCCACCACGAGAATATCCAGGTCTCCCCATCTGACGTTTGCAAGAAATTGACTAATCGCCTTTGCGACAAGGGGCCCTCTCCATGCTACGGCATCATCATCTTTTTGAAGAAGGAATCCCATGCTCATTACTTTCATATTAAGCGGACCAGGTACTGGTTCGATGAATTCATCATCAACAGCTGGACGTTGTCCTTCTAGACCTAGTAGTTTTGGTACATTAGGTCCATAGATATCAACATCAAGAATCCCTGCGGATTTTCCTCTCTTAGCAAATGAAGTTGCTAGATTAGTAGCTACTGTTGTTTTACCAACCCCTCCCTTGCCTGAAAGGATCACAATCTTGTGTTTGATTCCCTTCATGTTTTCAGCGACATCAGGAGGTACCATTGACTTAGCCATAGTTATCGAGAAGACGCGCCTTATGTATTCTAATAAAGCATCGGATATGAACTATGATTCAAAATGATTTTCCTTGGTACACACTGAGAATTTGTTTTGCCAATTGTTCATTTGAGGCAGCTACAAAATTCATCATCACATCAGGGTCCAGTGAAGTAGAAAATCTCTTTCCTTGAGGATTGATGACATATCCACCCGCCTCAAAGACCATGTGTGTTCCACAGAGATGAATGATTGGAAGCATGTTTCTCATATCGACCATAGCATCAAGAAAACCTGATGCTGTCCAACACAGATCAAGAAGATTGCTGGCTGTTCTACGAGTATCATGTACTGCCTTGATGGTTCTCACTGAACTCTCAACAAACGAAGCGTCAAAGGTTCTCTTGGTATCATAGGATATTATCGCATTCTCTAATTCAATGGGTTCAGAAACTTTGACCTTCTTCCCGTTTCTGGTTACACCTTTTCCTTTGATAGCAATGTATGTTTCATCTGTAAACACTGAATCAATAATGCTGATTTCTGCGTCATCAGAGGTCATGACATCCATATAGGGAACAATAGCAATTCCAACTGACACAAGTGGGATTCCTCTCTTCAAATTAGCTGACCCATCAATAGGATCAACAAGTGCAAGGTACTCTGGTTTCTTGTCCGTCTTAATGAATCCCTTCTCTTCAGATAAAATTGCAAAATCAATATCTGAACTCTGAAGTACTGAAATTATCTCATTTTCTGCCATTACATCTAACAACAGGGTCTTGTCTCCATATGGATTAACATCTCCTGTGTGTTCAGCAGATTGGTCGAGATTTTCAAGTATGGAGGTCTTTGCAGCAGATACGGCATCTTTGAGAGTCTTCAACTTTGTCATTGTATGCCACTAATCTTTCATTTTGAACTCTCTATATCACTTGTGTGGTTTGGCTATATTACCAATCTAAAATATTGCAGAAAACTCTGAGTCTAGGTAGTAACCACGTTAGACAAGACCTTAAAAGTTTCAATAAAAATATAGGATTGTTAAGCATTACATGGTGGTTTCTATGGGCTTCCTAAGCGGCAAGAAGAAAGTCAATACAGAACGTGGAATTCTCGAGATGAAGGGTACAATGAATGCATTGACCCTGAGAAAAAGAAGACTCGAAACTAGAATGGTTGAGGAGCAAAAATCCGCAAAGGAAGCAATGTCCAAAGGTAATCGGAGTATGGCTAGGTCTCACCTTAGTATTGTTGTAGATCTAGAAAATCGAAAAGGGCGATATCAGCAACAATTCTTGACCCTTGAAACTGCATTGTTGAATCTGGAAGAAGCAAAGACCCAAGCTGAAGTCTTACGCGCATTCACTATTGCAAATGATGCATTAACAGAAGCTAGATCCCTTCTCAGTCCTGAAGAAATTCAAATGCAGTTAGACAAATTATCTGAATCTTTCGAACACATCTCAATAGCAGGTGAACTACTCTCAGAAGACCTCACCGGTG
>JABCTV010000106.1 GCA_018238205.1 Candidatus Thorarchaeota archaeon | reverse complement strand
ATGACATCATCATATGGAGTCATAGGCCCGATGGACTTCATGATGCCAGTACTCCAAGGTGGAGAACTGGTCCGTTCTAAGAAAAAACCCGTTAAGGTGGGTGATATCATTGGTTTTGCAGCGCCGTGGGGCATAGTAGGTGTGTCAGTGTGGTGAAGAGAGAAGTCCTTTGGCGTTGCATCAAATGTCGAAAGAAGAACCGAACCAATAAAAAGTCCCTAGAGAAATCGCTGAAACCAGAGAGCGCTTCTGGACCTCGAGAGATATCTATCAAGTGCAAGAGATGCAAAACACCAAACCGATTCAGAGTAAAAGGATTGTTTTCCTCTTCTGAAGTGTTTTCATTAGCTCCGCTTTATGCTCGGGACACTCCGGGCTCACGTGGTAGATTCATAGCTTCGCGGGACCTGGATGCTCGTAAACAGAAAATCTGGAGGAGCGTTTCTCTAGGTTCTCTCGAAACCATGCTTCGGGAACTTACAGACGAGCCCGAGGACAGACTGGAAGAACGAGTTTCACACGCGACTGAAGCACTAGACCAGAGTAAGAATATGCACGAGGCTGCCAAAGCAGGTTTTCCGGAGATCAATGAGGCACTTGATAAGAGGCTAAGAACACTGGGTTCACTTGTTTCCTCGAGTACATTCCCTCCGACCCTTGAGCACAGACAGGTCAAGGCTGCCATCTATGACCACATCAAACTTGAGTGGGGATGCGATACATGGAAGGAGTTTGCCAAGAAGAGGGCAAAAGTCAAGTCGAGAATCCGATATCACTCAGGCTTTCCTAAGGCTCGAAAAATGGCTCTTGAACGTGATGGACACAAATGTGTCGCAACAGGAGCGACGCTAGATCTTGAGGTCCATCATATAGATGGTGACTGCACCAATAGCGAGCTGTACAATCTCGTTACCATTCACAAGAAGATTCATCGAATGATTACAGGGACTGGGGCAGACCCGGAAACCAGAGGTGTGAAGGCGATTCTGAAGTGGTTAAGGTCTAATGGCTATGATAACGCGAGAATCAAGAGCAAGCGCTGTAATTGCTGGATCTGCAAGGGCAGAATTAACCACCGACTTGTGCCAGGAGAATGGACACCAAATACACCACCGGTCAATGAAATCGTGTAGCCAGAGGAGAAATGGACTCAAGCAATAGACCGGGCGTGGAAAATTTTTAGTCTGTCATCCATTTGCACAGGGCTCCCACTAACCGCATAAAATGCGAATGACTCAAGGCCAGCAACCTATTGTGCACGAACATTAAAACATCCAGAGAGTACTAGTCCATGAGGCTTGTGTGACCTTGCAATGATAAGATAGCTATTACTGGAGGGATTTGAGTTCAATACAGAGAAACTAGCCAACCTAGCCAGACCTGCAATCAATAGGGTGTTGGAGTTTCCTAGGTATGGAGTGGAGGGGGGACTGCCAGAGTTCAAAGAGATGTTCGCAACTACACAGGGCGAGATGCTCGGCAGTCAAGCGGACGAGGTCCTCGAGTTCACAATGAAAGGGCACATATTCTCCGCCATGATGCCAATGATTAGCTGGTCACAGGAAATCTCTCATGCAATCGCCAGCGGCGAGTTTCGCGAGGCCATAGAAGCGCTCAAAGAAAAACCCTGCAATGATGATTTGGAACAGCTAGAAGCATTTGAGAAGCTTATGAAGGACTACAGCGTTTCAGATAACGGAATTGCCGACGTCATGTTCACAAAAGAGGATCGCGTCTGGTTCCTCTCTCTCATAGCCTTCTCCTTGCACACGTACCTAGAGGTCTATGCAAAGAGCATCATTGAACGAATGTGTAACCACCCGCCTATCTGTGAGAAGCTAGAACTATATCTTCAAGAGATGGCAGACAAGCGACCCGACAAGAAGAGGAATCCAATCCTCTCAGTCGCGGAAATGACTCAGTTCGGTGTTGCTTCGAGATTCAAGACTATTGAGGAGGGCCTTGGAATCTCAGACGTTCTCTTGATGGAGGTTGGTGAGCCAAAGATGAATGTGTACCGGCGAGCCTTTGATCGATTTCTTAGAATCAGGAATAAGGTAGCTCACAGGAACCCACGTCTGAAAGAACACGAGTATACCTTCGAAGACCTAGAAAAGGACCTTGACTATGATGAGCCAGACTTCAGTGAGTTGGACAATCTGCTCGATGTACCCTCGTTCTTCCGACGAGGTTTCGAGAAGATACAGGATGCATTCATAGATATCTCTGAGTTGGTAAAGAAGACGGCGATATTAGTGACAATGGCGATCTACTATCCCGCACTTATCGATGCCGTCTTGAATTCGTCTTTCGGACTTCGGGAGGGTTAGGGCGCCCGCTTCTCCACCCATTATTGATCTGTGCCGAAGGATTAGGTGAATGAATTTGTAGCTCGGAAAACGCTATTAACGGCATCTAATTATGAAAGATGACCTTATTGAGCGTGCATTATCAGCAGGTGGAGTGCGGAGTTTATGGTTATTACTGAATCATTGGATAAACTAACAACTCAAATTGAGGCTTTGTTCGTAAAAGAGGGCCTCGTTTATCCAGAGTGGGGAATTCACAGTGGTAAGTCAAATAGGACAATAAGGAAAATGGTATCCCTATGTCAAGATTTGTATAATCAAATGGAACTGGGGCTTGAATTACTGGGTGCGAAGGTTGCTTGGGGAGAACCCACGATTGAAGAAAGATTAACGGATTACAAGTTCTTTACAAAACTCATAACTGACCTTATGGGTACCTATTCTGGCGATCTGATCTGTTTCAAAGTGGAAAAAAAAAGATATTCTAGCGGAAACTGTAAGTTCGAATACAAGAGATTTGGAAAAGCAACAGGGGGTATTCGGAGTGTTATTCAGCTTCTTTCAGAGGCACTGGGATATGTCACACTCGAATCCGCATTTGCAGAGCTGATTGCATCATCTTACAATTCATTTCAAATGACTGTTGGCGCGATTGCACGTCTTAAATCGCGATTGAATTGGCAAGTCATGTATCCTGATAGTCTAAGTAAGGACTCAATGCACCTTCGTGAACTCATGCAAAAGAATGGTTTTGACGATGCATGGAGTGAGTTTCAAGCTGGATTAGATAACTATCGACAGGATCATCTCCTAGATTCCACTAACCGAATAGCAAATACCACTACTCTTTTGCTGGGTGCAATTGCAAAGAAGTACAGATTCAAGGGAGGACAATTGGGAGCACATACTCTTTTCTTGGAGAAACTGGGTTTCATTCATGAGCGAGTTAGAGAGATGATTAGTCAGTTTTGGGGCTATCTATCCAAGTTTAGAAAGGGTAAGGAACCAAGTCGAAATGAGGCAATGCTGTTATTGGACTTGGCATTTTCCATTTTTGGATTCCTATTACCTCGGATTGATGAATTCAAAGTGGATGCTGATATGATTCATGAAGCTCGTACCGTGACAAACCGAATTATCAAAATGAGGAAAGAAGAAGAAGCAAGACGAACTGTATTAACTGATAAAAAATCGTAGAATGTCCCTGCCACCGATTTGGCCCGGGTTCGAATCCCGGCGAGCGCACCACCTTTTCTCTGTTCAATGCTCTACTTCTCGATACCAAAATGGTTTGTCTGGTGGAGTGCCTACTACTCGCAGGAAGAAGTCACCAGTTTCAGATTCGACCATTTTGATTTCGTAGGTACTTCCACACTCAATGCTCTGACATGACAGGAATACCGCGTTTGTAGGCGGAATTACGATAGGACCATCTGTTGCAATGACATTTCGACATTTTCGGATGGGACATCTCATCCGTATCTCGATGAGATTTCCATAACTTTCAGAAGAAAGAAAGGCCGATTCTTGACTACATCTATGGAAGGCTAATGCGTCAGAGGTCAATGGCTCCATCAGGATGGGTGGCGCTAAGCCAAGCATATCACTCAAGACATCGTACGCAGCTCGGTATCTAGGAACTTCTTCATAACCTTCCCACGCCCAAGGGATATCGGTGATGATTTCAAGGTAATTCTCATTCGCAAGCCAACTCAGAAAGGAGTCGAGTTCCGTCTGAATTTCGGTAATCTCAAGAAGGCTCCTGTCCCTAGAATCTGCAGTGCCATCCACAAAGCTCTTCGCAATCTTCCATAGGATTCTCCATTCAATGGGTCTTCGCTTTCCAGCCGGCAGTGAGCGAATTAAATCTGGGTGCAGTTCCCTGAAATTAGGGAAGATTGAATTCGCATGGGTTGTCACCCCCGATTGTACTAGCATTCCCTTATGCATACTTACTAGGTGTGCCCAGTTCGACTTGATCGCATTGATACCGACATCGTAGTTTGAACAGCACAGCAAATGGTATATCTGTTCAGTCTTGGGTTGAAATGGGACTGGCATTACAAACCTAAACCACTTCATCATCTTCTGTACATAGGCATCAAGAAGTGCGTTCTGAATATGTCCATCATCTAGGCCACTTGAGGTGATTGTAAGCCAAGTACGGTCACCAAAGACAGCATCAGCTTGCTTTGCAGTTTCCTCTTCTTCTTCTGTCCAGTTGGCTTCATCGGCGAATCTAGGTAGAGGTGCAAAGCCAGTTCTACCTGACACCCAATCCGAGGTGAAGAAGAAGAGTAGAAACTCGGTACGAATCTGAAATGGCACACGAATGCGATGCCGGGCGACTCCTTCAATGATTCTATATTCAGGAGCAAGTAGTGGGTCAAAGAGAAAGAGACCGCGCTCAATCATCGAACCACCTCCCGTAAATCTTAGGAAATGTTCTTCAGACTCGAAAAGCCAAACACGTCCGTTTGTCAGAAGAGGGTGGTCCAAATCATCTTGTGAATTTAAACGGATGTCCCAGCGTTCCTCCATATTCTCGATTAGAAATTGTCTGCATTGCGGGTGGGCTTCAACGAGATATATGCTAAGGTTATTTGAGCCAATTTCAGGAGTCATATACTTCAAGTCGAGTGCGTGACCAGCAGAACCAAGGATGATTTCATCTTCTTCTTTAATATAGATTAGTCCAGTACCTGCGTTGAGATCAACAATTGATGTGGGGTAGCGATAGTGGCGTTTCTCTCCACCTGATTGAACCTTATGCCAAAAGTAGTAGTAGTTGCCAAGAACTCCTGTCTTCAAACGAGTTCCTGCAACTCCACTCAGGATTATTGCTTTGTCCTTGAATTCTAAACCCATCCCGGACCACCTTTTTGCCCACTTAGGCATTATTGATTTGGTCTAATGAGTTTTTTGTGCTTCGAAGTAGCAATAATATATTTGATAAATACTAAACTTCGTCATTTTGCTGAGAGGATGATTCGACACACTTTGGTTGGGGACATTCTCTCTGTGTTGATGATAATGTCGAAAATGGATGTGTCATCAATATCTATACCCCGTTTCCTTCTGAACCATTCTCGTTCTTCGCTGTCGCGTTTGGAGGTTTCATCTTCAGCTTCTGAAATCGACATACCAGACCTTTTTGAGATTCTAGCTACTCTAATGTCAAAGGGAGCATCTATCATAACTCGCAGCTGAGCGAACTCTTTTGCCGTCCAACATGCGATTCTACCCTCTACAATTACGTTTCCGGACTTTGCTTCTTCGCGGATTCTCTTGTCTAATTCTTCATTCATGGAGGCATCGCTTTCAACTATTTTTGTAAACTCAGAGATGTCGATTCCACGCTTTTCTGCGAACTCCCGAAAAATGTTTCCTGCCGATACGTATCGTAGCTTCAATGCTTCAGCAATCATTCTCGCTGTAGTGCTGGTTCCTGCTCCATGGCTTCCACTGATGGCAATACATTGCTTCAAACCATTCACCTCTTCTTCTTCAATCTAAACTGCTCTCAAGTGTAATTCCTTACTGATATGAATGTATCAGCATTAGCATCATAGCGAATATCTTTGAGATGAATCACATCATACAATTGCAGACTTGCTTTCGAAAATCACGGTCGAGGATTCTGAACATTTCTAGTGTTTCCTTGCACAGTCCGACTCGATTTAAAGAAAGATGTTCTTCGAGTTTCTCAAGCAAGAATCGATAGATTTCCTCTCGCTTTTCATCTGCCACTTTCCGTCCCCAGCCTGATGATTGAGAATCAAGATACTTTATCCATGATCTATCCGTCACATTGTTCAATGTCGACTGGAGCCCTCTTGGGGTTCCTAGCGTAACTCTAGAAGGCCTGTAACTAGAGAACAAGTCTTCGATTAGTTCCGCATACGCTTTCTTCCAGTCAGGGATTGGTACTATTGGATCGATTCTCACGCGCACTTCCCATTTTGCATCAGAGAGCTTCTGTCCAGCTTTAATTCGTGCTTTAGGCGATGGTGCTTTCTCCCATTTTCTGGAAACCCGATATGCATTGAGACTGAAGCTAACAACTGCTTGATCATGTTTCTCAATCTCTAATAATTTCTTTACATAGGATGATTTAGTGAGAAAGAGAACCTTGTGTTTCTTCTGATTCTCGAACTCTTGGGTAATCCATTGCGAGAAGGGTCTGCCATTGCCTCGTTCATCCATGAGCGAATCGCAGAGCTCTCCTGTGTTGAACATCTCTGGTTTGATAGTCTGTAATAGAGCCGACTTCACATGTCTTCGCACTTTTTCTCTGGGTTTTGTCTTGGGAGCAGTCTTTTCAGGTAACATCCTAAGCGTTCCCTTTAGAAAACACCATGCACAATCAAAAGGACAACCATACCCCCACTTCAATTCCAAGAAATGTGGACAAATAACATCCAAAGCCTCTCTTGGATATGGTGTGTGTTCAAACCGTTTCACAATAGACCCGCTGCTTATTCTCTGTAGACGCTTTGCAGTTTGGCCAGAAAGCATTTTGTACCGAGCGAAGTGTGCCTTGAGTGGTTTGAATACATCACCATAGTCTTGGTATTCAGTAGCAGCAATTTGTTTACTCTCTCTAACAAGATTCTCCATTTCTTTCGCTCCTCCGCTCTTCCAGACCCATTTCAGTATGAGATTAGCTAATCCCTGTATCAAACTTCCTTGTGTCAGACCCCTTAATGTCTCTTTTCATTATTTATCCACCTAGACCATTTACTCAACCCTCTATTACTTGAGGATTTGGACCGGAAAGGCAGGAAATCATGGATTCGAATCCCGGCGAGCGCACCATTTCACCTTTTCGCGTTTCAAGAATCAGTGAAGGTCCTAAGTCAGTTTTGCGACGCATTATAGACCATTAGAGCCGCCAAATTATTCATGATATCGAGAGTTGATTTACCAGAAGGCTTCGAGATTCGAAGTGTTTCAAACAATGAAGATGTAGGAAAAATCATAGAACTGTGTTGTCAGACATGGGGCGAAGAAGGAAGACCATTTGTCGAATCAGTCATTCTGAATCATTCCGGGATGAAAAATGATGGAAAGTTCTACTGATAAAGGGAATTCAATTGAAAAACGCTCCAAGCCCCATTCGCTTTCTCAGTTCTCTAATGTCATTTGCAAGGTCTTCGGGAAAGGATTCGAGTTTCATAGTAGCAATTGTCCGGAGCAATTCATCATTACTGCCATCCAGAGCCGTATCTAATACAAGCTTCCTAACACCAATATCTACATGCGAATCATTCAGCGCACTGACCAGTAGTAGCGTAGACCCTTGGGCGTTCTCTGCCAGACTGAAAACTCGGGATATTAGGTGAGATGTTGTTTTCTCCAGTGGTATGTTCAAGGATGGTTCGAATATTCCATCCAACATAGGAATCTCAGTAGCCCCACCTGATAGGAAGTAGAGAAATTGAATAATGACCGCATCGGATAAGTCATTGTCCTCATACTCGCATAGAAATTCGTATATCGGTCCAAATAAAGGGTCAAGAGCCCAAACTGTCCAGTAAAGGTCATGTAGGAAGATGAATTTCAACCATCTCAGCTTGTCTTCGTTCCTGAGATCTCCAAACATGCTTGCGAGTTGGCTCGTAAAGCCAATGGTGGTTGTGAGAAAACCGAATGTAGCTTCTGAGAACAATTTCTCAGGGTCAGAGATGTCGGAATCCGATAGATGCAAGTAAACGGAATCCTTCTTCAACAAGTCTGCAAGAAAATATGCGTCTCGTATTCTCAGGAATTGTTTTACTTCTTGATCCCATTGTTCCCCGATAGCCTGCAACTTACTTGCGCGATTGTAGCACTGGGCCCATGCTTCTGAAAGGACGATTTCAACGTTATAGTTTAGTTGTTGCTGTTCAACACCATTGACAATCCAATTATATCGCTTGTCGAATCTAGCCCATTCACGTTGTGATGCTACCTTCTCTGCTTCGATGATGTCATCTGCGAAAGCCCTTAGAGCATCCTTTAACGTGTAGGGAGGTTCTTTCAGGGACAAATCTTCAGTGGGGTCTTGCACGAGAGACATGTAGGGCGAGGACTCGGTCACAGCATCTTCGCCTAGAATTGTCAACCTGCCTTCGAAAGAGTCCCGAACGTGCCTTAATAGGCCAAGTTTCCTAACCCTTGAAGGAAGATTATGGATATCAGCTTTAAGCCATGAACAAATCATAACGATTAGTCCAACAGCTGTGATGACAAATCCCCATACTCCCAAGAATGGTGAAAGGGGGATCATTGATATGAGCAGCACAAGTCCTGTCGCGGAGTTGGCTTTGGATGTCCAGAGAGTGTCCTGAACTTGCTTGTTTTCCATAACACTTTTGGTTGCACGAGTACATTCTTCCTCGACCGAAATCCACCACGGTTCTCTCCAGGACTCAACAAGGCAATCAGCTTTAGCAACGTATCTCATGAGCTCTGGATCAGTCTTTCTGTTTTCCTTTCGAGTTACGAGTTGAAGGATTGAACCATGATTAGCCAACATAATGATGATAGTATCAATGGTTTTGTCAAGTCTAGCAACATTTAGGATACTTGACACTGCCCCTGCAACTCCCAAGAATGCGGCAAGCATGCTGATTGTGAAATCCTCTGGGCGAACTGATAGCCTGACAATACCTTCGTACATGGGAGATGCTGCAAACGCAATAGCTGACCCTATGGCAAAGTAGAATCCTGCCTGAACCCTTGATGAAGACGATGGGAATTGGACTAGACTCACTCTGGACCACTATGGTAGGAATTCCGAGAATGGAGATAAAGGTTAGGCCCCCTAACTGTAATGAATCCCTGCCAATGACTCGGGTTCGAATCCCGGCGAGCGCACCGTTATTCTCTCTATGGAATTTCAAACCAGAGGAAAAAGTCAATAGGTTGGTAGTGAATGGGAAATCGTTGGAAGTATTTGGATGAAGAAAGCTATTCTTATTGCAGCGAACCCTCTAGCAGTAATCCCTGACTCAGACGAGGTACTGGGGGAAATTGGATCTGTCCTTGCCCATGCACTTCATCTTCCTCTTCCATTTCATCTTCCTCTTCCATTTTAAGCAATTTTTTTGCCCGCTGTTTTCTTACGATGATAAAGCAGACGGTGAGGGTGAAAAGTATCATAAACGGGAGAAACAATTCGGCGATCAGCAATTGACCTTCGGCGGGAGTTAAATCCGGGGACTCGAACCGCTCTATTCTGTCTTCCTTGGTGATCCGCGTGTGAATGGTAATGGCTGCAGCCCCTAAGTAAATGGCAACAAACACCAGAACGACCACAACCAGCCTTTTTTCAAATTTGCTCATCAGAAAAAGTCCTTGTTTCCAGAAATCCCGGGATCGTCGGTAAAAAAAACAATTGTACGAAATATCAATTAATTAAAGGGAAAAAATATGCCGTTTATCAAAAAGATATTAATTTTAATAATATTAATATTATGTAATTTCACATATCCTATTCTCGTATTCGGGGAAGAAAGCGCGCAGGATACGCTTAAAAAAAAGCGCAGCGACCTTGCCTGGCTCCCTATTCTTTACTATACGCCGGAGACTAAAATAGCCGGAGGGACATTGATTAATTATTGTTACCGCAAATCAGGAAGCAAGATAACCAACCGGCCTTCAATCATTATGCCGTCTTTTGTTTATACTCAAAAGAAACAGATCATTGGTGAACTTAGAGTTGATCTTTATTTAAAAAATGAATCATATAATCTAAAAGGCTATACAGGATATATTGAATATCCTGACAAGTTTTACGGTATTGGCAGCAAAGCTCCGGCGGATATGGAGGAAGGTTACACATCTCGAATGATCAAACTGCGAGTTGATTTTTATAAAAAATTATATTCATACGTATTTTTCAGATTCTTATTTTACTAATTGGAAAAAGAATTATTGGGGTAAATGTAATTGGAGGTTTTTTCCTTGGCCTTCACTAATTCCTAAACCAATTATTGGAGATATAATTTTTTGAAGAGCTTTGCACCGTACATGCAATTGCACTTGTTCACCGCCCGCGACACATAACAATGGATTCTTATTGCTGTCACACAAAAATACTTGGTTGATTTTGGCACCACCCTCGCCAAAGCTGGACAATTGAATGTCGGAATCAAAGAATTGAATCTCGTTATGGTATGTAGTAGAACTAAGTGAGTTTAATAAAATATCCGGATCAGGTGCACTATGA
>JABCTV010000332.1 GCA_018238205.1 Candidatus Thorarchaeota archaeon | reverse complement strand
ATCATCTAGCTCGACCTGCTTTATTTGACCTGGCATTGGTGCTATTATCCAAGTCTTTGAATTATTGACTGTTGAATCGAACCGCAAATCATAGTCGTTAGCAAAGTCAATAATCCTATCGAATGCTTCCAAGCAATTCTCAGTTACCTCTTTCCTGAATTTTCCATTGAGATTAACGTATTCTGGACCGTCAAGGCTTTGTGAACTCTCGATAACAATAGATCTTCTATCTTCTGCTCTCTTTGCTACCCAACGACCAGTTGTATAATCGTGACCAAACCATTGAATCCTCTTGCTACTCAATCCAAATCGGATTTTTCGATTATTGATTGTCATTTCTTTCATTGACAAACGGTCGAGTATTTCTCGGGTAATTGATTCACTGATGTGAAAATCAGCAATCATTGCTGATTCTGTTTCCCAGATTATTTTCTCAGAAGGTTCAGACTCTTCAAAACCCAAGATTGCTGTTGTCCTTATGGAATGCCACTCTGAACCTATCTTCATGCAAAAGGTACGTAGCTTCATGGATTTGTAGACGTTTCCATATTCTTCAACGAAATCCAAGAGCCAACTTGCCTTTTCTTCTAGTTTGTAATTAAGGGTCATATCCAAAGACTCCACAAGCTTGTCTAGGGTTAAAAGATTTTTAATTGCTAGTTGTCCATTAAGGTACCTTCACCTAACAACATCTTATAGAATAATCGCAGAACTCGGTTTCTTCTGCTGTTTAGATTCTATGATTCCTTTTCAAACCCCTCCTGACCTGTCAACTAATCCCTCTTGGCACAATCAGTGGGGTTTAGCTCGTTGTTATTGAGAATTGACTTGATAAGGCAATATTCTATATCAAATAGTGCAGTAGGAGGGCTCTAGTATGACAAGTCCCGGATGGCTCAAAAGGACCTTGGAACAGTATGGTTTCACCGTATTCGATTGGGGAAAAGACAGGAAGGTGAACTACTCTAATGCACCAAGCGAAGTCGGAGTTTATGCACTATACTGGGGCACAACTCTCCAGTACATCGGTAGGACAGTGGGTCTTCGGAAACGACTCAGTCAGTGGGACAGTGAAGACTACTATGGTACAGACATAAGGATTCCTTTTGGATCATTTGCATGGTTCAGTATTTCAGAGGATGAATACAAAGCGGCGGAGGCCATCCTGATACTGAAATACGATCCACCATACAACTGGATTTATCCGTCAATCCCTGATTTCTAATCCGCGTCGATTCAGTGTTACAATGAAGTAAACGTAGTTCCGAAACGCCTTACGAGTTCATATCCCTCTTGGCCCGCCATTCAATCGCTTAGTTTGCTACAACCTTTTAGAATGAGTTCTTCAAGAGGTATCCTTTCTAGAATCTCTTCGGTAGGCGTATCTGAACTACCCTCGAAGTGGAATAGATGAACAGTTCCGATGTGTGCAAGAGCTCCAAGAACCAGCTTCTGATGTGGGTCTAGTTTGTGACTTCCTGTCTTAATCTCAAAGAAATGCAAATCGCCGCTACTGGGATCTATTGCGATGCGATCAGGCCATCCACCCCATCTGGAACTACCATTCCTATTCTTTCGCGGATGAAGCCCAAGCAATACGAAGTTTTTCTCCAGAATTTTTCTTGTTACATCCTTCTCGTTCATTCTACCCTGACGAGGATTACTTGTCATCTGTTCACCCCTTTGGGCATTCATTACAGGCTTCGATAT
Organism: Candidatus Thorarchaeota archaeon; assembly: GCA_018238205.1. GTDB lineage: Archaea > Asgardarchaeota > Thorarchaeia > Thorarchaeales > Thorarchaeaceae > SMTZ1-45. Next base: position 634 of record JABCTV010000332.1, on the reverse strand, counting down.
AAGTTATCATCCATGTTCTTTCCCGACTATTGAATCAAGTAGAACGATATTTCCGACTGTGATTCAAATCCCTTCTGGCTCACTACGTGACCTTATCAGTAATGTCAAACAAAGCGCGATTGGTCCCGAAAACTGAAGACCCAATCTAGTTACCGTACGTCATTCTTTCAGAGTCATCCAAAGTTACGCTAGGTTTGCCAAACCATTCCTTTCCCTTTTCCATGGTGTGGAACTTATCGCCGAGATCCTCTCCTTTGAGTTCATCTTCCATCGATTCAGCAGGAATTGATTGAAATGCATCATAGACAATTGGTACGATATCTCCAAGGTGTTTTTCCGTTAGCTTGGGCCAATAATGGAACACCCAAGCACGATCTATCATATGTGAATCATGATATCTCAGAAGTTTCTCAACCACCGCAACCATGCCATCGGGAATCAGGGCATATTGAATCATCTTGTAACACAGTGCACGTAACTGAGCAAAGGCATGTGTGACAGTACCAACCTTGAGTGCATTTGCCCATTCCTTGACTAAATCTATTACAATCTCCCCAAGTGCAATCTTGCCTCTCCCTGTTATTTGGGTCCGCAAATCCAAGAATCGCATTCTGAAAGCAGCCCAGCTCTCTCT
>JABCTV010000331.1 GCA_018238205.1 Candidatus Thorarchaeota archaeon | reverse complement strand
AATCATGACATATATCTGGTTTATTATTTAGTCGTTCAGTTCATCAATCTTGGCTGCCAGAATGAAATCATTATCGAATAAACCCTTTATCACATGCGTCCAGAGTGTTAATCGTAAACTTGAAATGAAATAATGGAGTTAACAACAATGCACGAAATCTATCAGAAGATACTACAAAACCATTAACGCACCGAAAAGAAGATATCTGAGTATACTAGAAATACGCAAGACGTAGACAAGTCCATGTGTTGCTTGACTCGATATGATTTCGCCAGGAATATTGAATAAAAACCATCCGAGAGAGAACCACACCTATGCTGAACATATCAGAAACATTCAGTACAATAATGAATTTTGTAGAGGAATCCAAAAAATCTGGAAAAGTGGATTTAGCGATTATTGAACCTCTAAAAAAATTATTAGCTGAGTTTGAACATATGGAAAATCACTGGCTTGAAACATATACAGACAACAATATCGAAGCCTCATTTCCAATGTTCCATGTTTCACGCAATGGCGCTCTAATTCTAGGACAAATGATTCAACGATATAAAACTGCCAAAGAAACAAAAGACAATCCAAGGGTTGCTGAAGACACATTCACTGTATTACCAAGTTTGATAGATTCCATAACCCTCATGATGGAAGCAAAAGATGGACCTCCATCCTTATTTGGAAATCAAAGCTTTCAAACTGCTAGAGTATTAAGAAACATGGCAAGACATGCCAACATGTTACCAGCTAATGAAAAGGATATACAATCTATCCCCGCAAAAATCCGAAAGAAAGGATTCAAAGTATTTCAAGATACTGTGATGGGGTTAGTAAGTGAAAATTAAAGCACTATTAGATAGCAATGTACTTCTTGCAGCATCGGTTTTCGTAGCATCAATCGAAGACTTTGACGAACCATTCAAGCATGATTTCCATGATCATTCTATGAACCTAATTGGTCTTCTGAAGAAGAACATGGGTAAACGTATAGGCATTATCACAAAAACAATTGAGGATGAAACGCATAGTGTTTTGAACAAAGTCCTAATTAAAACCATAAAGCAATTCAAACCTCATATGAGTAACAGCAACGTCCTTCGACTCGGCTCTTATATTCTTGGGAAATGTGAAGATAGACTTGAAAGCCATCTAGAAATATTGACGCGAGAACCAATCTTGCCCAAAATTAGAGCGGAATGGTTGAGAAAAGTAGAGAAACTGTACAATGCACTTGATACACTTGCTGATTTAATCGATGTTCAAGAGATTGCATATACAAAAGCTGGAGGATCGACACCTCGTTATCAGAAAAGTGCCTACGATGCGATATTGAAACAAGAACAACTAATCCACAAACAATTATTCCGTCTTAAAGAAAAAGGTGCAGGCCCAACAGATCAAGCGATTCTCGCAGAGGCTGCATATTTTTTTGATTTCTATTCACAAACTGGAGATGTTAAAGTATATCTCGCTTCTTGCGATCATGCATTCTCTCCCATAATGGGTCGAAACTATGAATCAAGACAGGTGACAGATACGATACATCAAAAGCTTAATGTCACTTGTCATTGGCCGCTCAACGTCGCTAGAATGATAAGGAAAGATTTGAAATCCGATTAGAAACTAATCTTCGAACTTCGCCCTTACGAACTCTCGAATCACACCACCCCTCACCACATCTTAGCCATCTCCCGCGAGTCACCAGATGAACAAGAAGTTTCCCAGTGCAGGGAATACAGTCGACCGAAACGTTACCCCGCATTCGTATTGCATATTGAAATTGGGATTTGGGCCAACTGAACTTAGCTTGTAATCACCAACATCGACACACTCTTATCACACTCTTCATTAGTACTAGTATCCCATTAGAATTGTCGAAATTTCATGAGAAACATCACCCCCTTCGGGGTTTTCACGGACCGTCTAACACGGTAACTGCTGTTGAATTACATTCCTTATCTCAGATGGCTCAGGCATCTGCCGTTTTTCGGACACCCAATCACAAAGGTTCTTAGGTCAGTGTGCCATACTTAAGTTCGGGCCGCTCCCGATGGGCATTTGTGCTCGTGTCTGTCAGCCGACAACGCGAAACCTCTGTTTTTGGGTGGCTCATCTGGTTCTCTAACCCGTTAATCGCTATTAGATTACATCTTATTAGGTGGCTAAGCAGGTTGCAACTGACTTGGAATGATGCAGCTTATTCTAACAAGTGGCATGCTTGGAATTATCTTTGCAGTCATTACATCTCTTCTCTGGAACATTGCCCCTATCCCTCAAAAGGAGGCGCTTGCGGAGATGCCTGAGATCGATGCAAAGCAGCCTTGGAAACATACCATGCTTCTCTTTCGTAATCGCAAATGGTTCTCCGGATT
>JABCTV010000105.1 GCA_018238205.1 Candidatus Thorarchaeota archaeon | reverse complement strand
AGTATTAAGGGTCTTTGTTGGATTTCCAGAAATGTTCCTCGCAGCAAATTGGCATCCAAGAATCCATCATGATGATTCAAGAGAAGAAATTGCAATGGAAATGATTCAGTTCTGTAAGGAGTACGTCAAAGAAAATGGATTCAAGAGATTCGAAATCAATCTTATTCCGATTAAACAAGAACATGCAGAGGTTTGCAGGGAGTACAAGTCTTGGTGTGAAAAGTCTGGTCTTTACAGAACAATTGAAGAGGTGTTCTTACAGGTGAATATACAGAATCATCAACTACCATCTATTCAACCTTCACTTCCAGAGGGATTCTGTTTCGAAAGTATAGATAATGTTACCAATGATGATATGGAGTCACCAGTCTTAGATACGTTTTCAGCAGGATCAGATAGAGGATTCGTGGATTTGACAAGTTCCCAACAAAAGGTCGTATTCAATATGTGGTTCACAAGAGATAGACCATTTCATAGATCTACGATTATTGTAATGAAAGATGATGAGGTGGTTGGTTTCAATGTCGTTAGAGTGAACGATGATAGTGCACACTTTGGTCCAGTCGGGGTCATTCCCAAATATCACAGACAGGGAATAATGAAAGCTGTTCTATATGAGTCAATTAAACGACTTGAAGAAGATGGAATCAAAATTGCTACACTTGAAACAGACAAGAACAATGACCCAGCAATTGGTCTGTACACAAAGTTTGGTTTCAAGGAACAATACACTCAGCAATACTATGCTTGGAGGGTTGAGTAAATGGTCGAAATAATAGTAACAGCAGTCAAAGAGCTAGATCTTCGTAAACTAGCCAATTTCATGTTTGATTCTAGACAAACATCAGTATTTCATGTTGCTAACAGAACTGTCGATGGAATTGAGAGTGCACTACAAGAACTAGTAGCTGATGAAAATCAGATTGTGATGATTGCCTCAAGTGGCGGAAAGATTGCAGGCATCTTGAGAATCTATGTTGGATTTCAAGAGATGGTCTTCACTGATAACTGGCATCCGATTGTTACACCAGGTGAAGAAGAAGATACGATAGCAACTGAATTGATTCAGACCTGTAAGCAGTATATCAAAGAACAAGGTTTCAGTAGATTGGAAGTACTTCTAAGTCCACTTAGCGATCAATATTCTGAAGCTCATCTACAATACAAGTCATGGTATGAAAGTGTTGGATTCCACAAGGCCACTGAAGAAACATTGATGCGAGTGAATCTAGAAAATCTTTCACTACCTGACACCCAACCCTCACTTCCTAAGGGATTAAGATTTGAGAGTATTGATAATGTTGAGAATAAGGATATTGAGAATCCATTCTTCGATTCATTTGAAAGCGGCAAGGATAGACTGTTCGTGGATATGACCAGAGCCCAGCAGAGGGTTTCGTTCAACTATTGGTTTAGAAGAAGTCAACCATTTCACAGATCTACGATTATTGTAATGAAAGATGATGAAGTGGTAGGTTTCAATGTCGTTAGAGTAGAAGATGATAGCGCAGAGATTGGTCCAGTTGGTGTCATTCCAAAGTACAAACGACAAGGAATAATGAAAGCAGTACTTCATGAATCTATCAAAAGACTTCAGGAAGATGGCGTGAAGATTGCTGAGTTAGAAGCTGATGTCAGTAATGAACCGGCAATAAATCTCTACAAGATGTTTGGTTTTGAACAAGTTCACACCCAAGAGTACTATGCATGGAAGGTGGAATAAGTGGTTGATATTGTTCAGCATCGGGGGGAAGATTTTGATATCACTTCTCTAGCAACTCTAACTAGATCAGTCTACATGTCGGAGGATCGTGGGGACTATACACTGGAACAGATTGAACGCTATCTAAAAAACATGAACGAACGTTTTCCATTATAAGTCACTTTCCTTGCGTTCAAAGAAAACACGATAGTAGGGTGGATTGGTGTTGAGCGAAAAACTGAGAGTGTTGGTGAGTTAGGCCGATGGTACCCCTTCGTGTCAGATATCCCTGATAGAAATGAGATTGCAAAATTATTGATATCTGAAGTCATGAAGTATGCCATTGAAAACGGAATGACACGGTTGGAGATTTCATTTGAGATATCTGATGAGAATGTAGACGCCTACAATGACCGTTGCTCTTGGTTTGGTTCATTCAATTGGGGTCTCGTTGATGATACTTACTACATGAATATGGACGTTTCAGAGAAAATACATGATGCAAATATTCCAGAGGGATTCCATTTACACAAGCTCCTTGAGATTGATGACGATACTCTCTACAAATGTCATTATGCAGCTTTCACTAATAGTGAAGCTCGTGAATTCTACGATCTAACTGAGGATGAGAAACGACAGAAGTTCGATAAGCTCTATGATGGGACTCAACCGATTAATTCGAAGGCATCTGTTGTTCTTAAGCACGGGGATGAAATAGCAAGTATGCTACTAGTTGTATCCAGAGATAATGAAGAATATTTCTCGATAGTTGCAGTTAATCCAGACTACCGAAATCAGGGTTTAGCAAAAGCTGTCTTGACAATAGGAATTCAAGAAGTAAGAAAACAAGGAACGAATAACATCTCAATAGGCGTTGATACTGTCAACAAACCTGCTGTGCAACTCTATAAGAAATATGGATTCAAGGTTAGGTCTAGATTGTCTTTCCATTCGTGGAAAGCTACGTGAAGTCCGAATGACTACCGCATCTCAAAAATGCTATTCTGCCCAAGCGTTCATATCACCGTTATGTAATTCCATTGATGTTCAAGATGAAGATAATCGGAGTCGATGTAGGAGGAACCTTCACAGACGTGATTCTAAGAGATGCAACGACTGGTCAGCAATATGTACACAAAGTGCCTTCGACTCCAGAAAATCAAGAGATTGCAGTTATCAATGGAATAGATGGATTATTGAACAAGCACAATCTGTCCCGCGAAGATATATCATTAGTTGTTCATGGAACTACAGTGGCAACGAATGCAATGCTTGAGCGAAAGGGAGCCAAGGTCGTTCTTTTATCAACTGAAGGATTAGAAGATGTTCTTGAGATAGGAAGACAGCATCGAGAAGACATCTATTCACTATCAGCATCCAGACCTGAACCTCTAGTAAAGCGTGAAGATCGAATTGGAGTTAAAGAAAGACTCGATTCAGAAGGAATCCCTATTCTTGATTTGAATAACGAGAGCATTGATGATGCTGTAAAGCTAGTATTGGAAAGGAATCCTCAATCCGTTGCAATTTCACTTCTCTTTTCTTTCAGAAATCCTTCTCATGAGAAAATGCTGATGAAGGAACTTAGTGATAGATCTGATGTATATATTGTTGCATCATCGGATGTGCTTCCTGAATTTCGCGAGTTCGAACGAACGTCAACAACGGTTTTGGAGGCATACCTAGGACCACTCGTAGTAGGATACTTAGAACGTCTTGATAATTCTCTCAAGTCATCGTTAGTGAATAGTATTCTAACAGTAATGCAGTCAAACGGAGGAACAATGCTTGCATCCCAAGCTCGAGGTAGAGCGATTGGTCTTGCCATCTCAGGATTAGCAGGAGGCGTCATTGGGGGTTGGCATATTGCCAAGCAATGTGATGTTAAACAAGCAATCACACTTGATATGGGGGGAACAAGTTGTGATATTAGTGCAATAGTCGACGATGTAATTATCAAACCGGATAATGAGGTTGCAGGGCTTCCCTTACGAATGCCTTCTGTTGATGTAAAGACAATAGGAGCAGGTGGAGGAAGTATAGCATGGGTCGATGATGCAGGGATTTTGCATGTTGGACCACAGAGTGCTGGTGCAGTTCCGGGTCCAGCATCATATGACAAAGGTGGAACTGAAGCAACTGTTACTGACGCTAATCTTGTATTGGGACGATTAAATCCGGATTACTTTCTTGGAGGGAACGTTAAGCTCAATCTCGACCTTGCAAGAAAATCTGTGTCACAAATTGCGTCACTTCTTAATATGACAATAGAGGAAGCAGCACTAGGAATAATTAGGATATCATCTGCAAATATGATTCAAGCAATTAGAGAAGTCACTGTTGAGCGTGGGACTGATCCTCGACAATTTGTACTCGTTCCCTTTGGAGGAGCTGGGGCCACTCAAGCAGTGGATATTGCGGAACTACTTGATATCGATTTGATTCTCGTGCCACCACATCCTGGAATAACCTCAGCATTAGGGCTCATTTGTACAGATCTTCGAGTTGATCTGATGAGAACAATTTTGTCCGAAGCAGTAATTGCAAATGAGGAAAACTTACTGAGCATATTTAATGAACTCTCATTGGACGCAAAGAGTAGATTGGAAGAACAAGGTGTATCTTCGGGTGAGATTCAGTTTGCTTGGAAAGTAGATATGCGATATAGTGGTCAGTCACATGAATTATCAATCACACTGATGCAGGATACAAAGGACTTCACATCAGCTTCAATCATGGCATTTGAGCAACTTCACAAGGAAGCCTTCGGATACGAATTGGAAGGTAGAAAGGTTGAATGGGTCACAGCAAGGGTTGTTGCCAAATCAATCTCAAAGGAATATGAACCATACAAGCATTCTATCATAGCAGAGTCCCTACCTGTTGGGGAGCGTATAGTTTTATTGTCGGATGGAAAAACAGCTTTAGCCAATGTTTTCCGCAGAGAAAGTCTTGGTGTTGGACAGTTAATTGTGGGACCATTAATTATTGAACAGATAGATACAACCACATACATCCCACCAGGATGGACTGCTGAACAACAAGCTGATGGTACGTTATGGGTGAGGAGGGAGAACTGATGATTGAAGACCCCATTACATTTGAGGTGTTGAAGAATGCACTCATATCCTCAGCCAGAGAGATGAGCCAAGCCCTGAGAAGAACAGCATTTAGTCCCAATATCAAAGAACGAAGAGATTGTAGTTGTGCAATATTTGATAGTGACGGAAAGTTAGTAGCGCAATCCAAGGACATACCAGTACATCTTGGAGCGATGCCTCGTTCAGTGAGAGCATGTATCGAAATTCTTGGAGATGAATTTACTCAGGGAACAATGGCTCTTGTTAACGACCCATATTCGGGAGGATCACATCTCCCGGACCTGACCCTAGTGGCACCCCTATACAGTAAAGGAGAGAGGGTTGCGTTCACTGCAAATCGAGCGCATCATGCAGATATTGGCGGAATTAGTCCAGGGTCTATGCCGGGTCTTTCAGTATCAATCCATGAAGAAGGAATAATCATTAGTCCAAGAATAGTTGTCAAAGAAGGACTTCTTCATCGAGAGTCTATAACAGATCTTCTAGAAGCGACTCGAACTCCTGATGAGAGACTCGGAGACCTCTCTGCACAAATTGCAGCAAATAGTGTAGGAATGAAACGACTCACTCAAGTTGCTGATAATTACGGATGGGATGTTCTTCAAAGGACCTTTGGAGACCTCCGACAATACTCTGCACAAATGATGAGCTCAGCACTACGTAATCATAATGGAAAATATGGAGAATTTACGGATTATATGGAAAGTGATGGAGCTGGAACATGGGACATTCCAATCTCAGTAGCAGTGAGTATTCAGGATGGTAGGGCGAGTGTTGACTTCACGGGAACGTCACATCAAGTCAAAGGGAATATCAATTGCCCACTAGCATCTACTCTTTCAGCAGTCTATTATGTTTTCATTATCATCTTTGGTAATGATGTACCAACGAATGAAGGATGTTGGAGTGTTATCGATGTAGATGTCGAAGAGAAGTCTTTACTTAATCCAAGGTATCCATCACCAGTTTCTGCAGGAAATGTGGAAACTTCACAAAGAATTGTTGATGCTACCCTTGGAGCCCTTGCATCAATAGTTCCAGATCTCATTCCTGCAGCGAGTCAAGGTACAATGAATAATCTCACGATTGGAGGAATTGATCCGAGGACCAATAAACAATTTTCATTCTATGAAACCATTGGCGGCGGTGCAGGCGCAAACCGTGGAAGCAATGGTGCAAGTGGTATTCATACTCATATGACGAACACGTTAAACACACCAATAGAATCCTTAGAGTCAGAATATCCTCTTCGTGTCAGACGTTACTCTATCAATAGAAATACTGGAGGAGGAGGTACATGGAGGGGAGGGGATGGAATCATTCGCGAGATCGAATTATTGGCAGACACCTGTACGGTTTCAATTCAATCAGAGAGAAGGTCACTTCAACCCTGGGGTTTCGTAGATGGGCTTAATGGAAAATCTGGTAGTAACTCGATCATCTACGAAGGCAAGATTCATCCGCTCCAGGCGAAGTCCACAGTAGTTACTCCAAAAGGAACAGTGATACGCATAGAAACTCCAGGTGGAGGAGGATATGGACCTCCTCCCACTGTAGAAAAATAGATTGACACTATACAGCGATAGATACAGCACCATTGACTGCGTTAATCTTCAATGTCTTAGTATTTGCACCAGCAGTGACCTTAACGTAGTAGACAGGTACATAGTATCCTTCTAGTTTTTTAAATGTTAGAGAATGAGTAGTAATCCGCTTTGCTCCAGAGGGTTTCTGACCAGCCATTTTAGTAACAGCTTTTACAACTTTCTCAATGGAATTGAATTTTCCAGGACCAATTTTGTTCTTACGAACCCAGGCAGGAGATGCACCTTTCTTTCCAGGTCCTTTGAGAAGTTTTTCGAGTTCTTTAGCAAGACCACCGGTCTTCCCATCAAGAATCATACCATCCTTCCTTTTGATCTCGAAGAGTTCTACAACATCGATCTCAATTGTATAAAAATCACCTTTCTTCTTGGGCTTAACAACTTCCTTACCCACCAAAGTACCTTTCACCTGTTCATTGACACCAAATTCTTGATCTCTCACACGAAGGAATTTCAGATCGAGTGCCGCATCATATGAGCAGTAAAAGTCATATTTTATTGCGGGTTTTCCAATTTTAACAGCACTTGGGCTAACTCCCAAGATTTCCGCTCCATCAGCACCTGCAATTTTCTTTGCTTTTTCTGGTTTTACTTTAGTTCCAAAGTAGAAGAGTTTTTTCTTCTTACTATCAACCTTCAGTTTTGTATGCGCACCAGTCACCTTGAACATAGATGGTGATAGTGCAGACTTTGACTTCTTCTTCTTCTTCTTGGCCATATTGCCACATCCAGTCAAACACAGGTATTCGAGCTATAAGTTCTCTTTGGCTGCCTTAAGTTATACTACTAATGAGCGAAAGATACTCTAATCGGGTCACCACTTTCATATATTCTAGCAAATCCGACACGTTCGAATTGAAGAAAGGTTCCAACAGGTATGTCTCTCAATCCGGGTTCAGCAAGCCCCATTACTCGAGTACCATCAATCAATGCAAGTTCAACGGAAACAGAATCATCCTGAGGAATCCAATGAATAATTGGTCCTCCAGCTTTCCGAACCTCATCTACATCGATACTGTGGAATTTTGCTTGAGGTGGCTTCTTATGTTCTAAAGTGAAATTTGCAAGATCTTTCAAACGGAACAAACTTCTAGATTTCAGCCGATCCAAATCAGATGCCTGGATACCAATCTGTAGTTTCCCATTGTCATAATGCAGTGGTATCTTTCTCACACCGCGTTCTGGAAAGTCAGGATGTACAGGTAATTCTGCATGGTCCCGTTTCAAATCTAAGGTTTCAAGCCAGATAGGATCTTGCACGAAGAAAGCACGGGGTGCTTCTGAATCTCTTAACTTTCGATTTTCAGCGTAAACAGACTTCATTGAAATTGAAATATCAACTAGACTAAGACCCAAATCGAGCATTACCTTTCTCACAGCATCTGGGTCAATTCCACGTTTTTGTAGAGACTGCATACTCCATGTACGGGGATCATCCCAGCCATAATATGTTCCCTCACGAACTTCTTTACCGGATTTACTCTTACTGAGCGTCGCATCCTGAAATTTGAGACGACCATAGTACATCAGCTCAGGTTGAGGCCAATCATAGATACTCCAAATGTGTTGCTCAATCTTTCCTTCTTTTACTAGGTCTTTACCTCTTATGATATGAGAGATACCAAGCTCGTGATCATCAATACCCCAGGAATATTCCAACAATGGCCAGACCCGATATTTCGATCCAACTCGGGGATGATCAGTTTCGGATATTCGAAGAATAACATGGTCTCTCATTGCAGGGTCGGGATTGTCCATCCCTGTCTTCAGACGTACTGCTGCTTTCTTCTCCTCGTAAGTACCATCCAGCATCTTTTCCCAACGAGCAATGTTCTCTGCTTTATCGAGATTTCTGCAAACACAGGGTATTCCTTTCACTTTGTGCTCATTTCGCCAAACTCCAGCATCACAATCACAAACATATGCTTCACCTTTCTTGATGAGGTCAATAGCATACTTGTAGAACAAGTCCAACCTATCAGATTTGTAAACGGTTTTATGGCACTTTACTCCGAGATAGTCAAGACTTTCGGGAATCAAATCAAAAGCCTCAAGATCCACGACTTTCTCTGCAGAACCAATCGTATCATCAAAAACTAAGATGAGGGTTCCATCATATCTCTTAACATAATAATCATTTAGAACTACCATTCGTGCGTTACCAATATGCAATGGGCCTGATGGAAAAGGTGCAAGACGCATCACAACTTTTGACCACTTGTCTAGATTAGGTAGTTCAGCGAGTTCTTTCTTCTCATCAGTAACAACGACTTCAGGTTGTTCAAGAAATTCTGGAGCAATTTCTTTCAATTCGGAGATTTGATCCTCAATAGAGATTTTTTCTATTTCAGTTACAAGCTTCTGCACAATCGCTTTTACTTCACCAGCACGGGAACGAAGATCAGCTCGTGAGCCTAGAAGTGTCCCCATAACGGATTTCACATCGGGCTTACCATCGTACTTGACTGCATTAGCTAGTACTACTTTTCGGATTTCAATCTCAAGATTATTCAAATTGAACAACTCAAGGTAAAATTGAAATGTAGGTGTTTTAACTGTGACTGGACAAGAAATATGTTGGAAATTGAACAAAGGGTACCTAATGGAGACGCTTATTTGGAGTTTTTGAGAATTTAACATGTAAAAAAACACCTTGGGTGCTAAATTGTGTCAGAGTTAAAATGTTGCAAACGATGTGGTGCATTCGCAACTTGTGACCACAAGGGTACGTGTTGTATAGAGTGTGAATATTTTGATCCAGTAGATATGCTATGTATGGCGGTTCCTGAAAAGAAGACACAAGAAATAGAAAGTACAGAGCAGGATAAAGAAATTGATCCAGCTACCTTTTTGTTTGAAGACGACGATGATGATGATGAAGATACAAGTGATCTTCCCCCAGAACGCGATGCGAAAGAAGATACCGCTGATGATGACTGGTAGGAATCATATCAATTGTCAATTTAGAATATTGTAGAAGTACAAGCCGAAGAGAGCTATAGCAATCATTACCAATAGTGTTGCATTACTTACTAAAAATTTACGAGCATGTTTCTTGCTAATCTTGATTGGACCAAGTGGTTTTAGACCAGTAGGTGCTTTCTGATTAGGATCAACTGCAGTCCAAAGAATCTCTAGAGGATTAGCGTCACTTGGAAATATATCAAGATAGAGATGAGATGCATATCCCAACAAGAACAGTCCAGTGATATAGAATTCAATTTCTGCACCAAGACTGAGATCAACAGCGATAATTGAGGAACCTGCTGTAAGGAACCTTGAAGCAACATTTACCAAAGTAGTTAGGACCATTAAAAGTGGGAGAATTGCAGAGTGGAAAATGATATTCCGATGTCGTGAGATTCCTAGGAAGGGAATATCCCAGTCGGGCATCAACGCACCAGCTACTATGATTATGGCCCCGATGAATATCGAAATGTTTCCAATGATGGGAATTCCGGTGTAATACTGATAGATGAGTGTCCCCATCAATGATCCAATGCAGAATGCAACAAAGAACATGGCACTAATTGCACTCCGATTACTCGTGGTCCGGGCCATCATATTTTTGTTAGGAGCCTTGTAGTAAAGAATTGGAACAGCTACAAAACTTAGGGCAAACCCACCAATTACATAAAATGAAAGTAGATCATATAGTGTCCCCAAATCAGATTGCCAAACACTGAATGTGTAGAGCAATGAGTAGAGACCTACAAACAAAGCAAATGCAAATACCATGTGTGATAGACGATTCATTCTCCAAACCGTTCCCCGAAACCTATTCATTCCTGGACATCAAGTCCGGGATGATGTTCGGTTCCTGTTTCATAGAGGCTGCTCTCTGCAGATTTAAAGAATCCGCTAAGAGTCTTACTTCCTCTCCGCAGGCGTTTTCAGTCTCCGGCAAACTGACGGCGACCAGGTTCAGTGCAGCATTGAGATCCCTGTCGATTTCAAGCCCACACTGTTCACAATGATACTCCCTCTCAGATAGAGAGAGCTCCTTCTTCCTGTGTCCACACTGTGAACACATCTTCGATGAAGGAAATGTTCGTGAAGCGATGACAAGCTCAGAACCGTACCACCCACACTTGTACTCCAGCTGTCGTCTGAACTCGTAGAACCCCACATCAGCTATGGCTCTTGCAAGCCTTCGGTTCTTCATCATCCCTGACACTAGCAGGTCCTCGATCACTATCTTGCTGTGGCTCTTGGCAAGATAGGTCGTCACCTTGTGTAGTGTGTCCTGTCGGATGTTGAATATTTTCAGGTGCATTCTAGCAAGTCTAATCTTGGCTC
>JABCTV010000104.1 GCA_018238205.1 Candidatus Thorarchaeota archaeon | reverse complement strand
AAGGAGCCAGAAATCTACGACTCCTTCTCCTAAACTCATTGTTTCACTAAGAATAGCGTATCCTCCCCTACTACACTCAACTACTGAAACTGCTATATCATCTAATGCGCCGCCATATGTTCTCATCCAAACCTCATTTCCATTTGGAGCAAGGCAAACAGCAATCACATCATAATCTCCGGCACCCCAAGACTCAGTTTTGCCTACTGCAAGTAAGCATCCCGATTCACTTTCAATGACATCATAGAAATAATCGTGGGTTACTGATTCACCCATTAGTTTAGTCCAGATTAGATTTCCATCAGCATCAATTCGGTCAATCCTTGCTTGAGCGTCACCTGTAGGATCTGAGTACCCTGCAATAACGAAATCACCATTTTCACATTCGATTATTTCATAGCCGATATCCACGCCGACTGCTTCACCAAAATATGTAGTCCATAGAACATCACCATTGTAGTTAGTCCGTACAATCCAAATTTCTGCATCCACAGTATAGCTTCGAGTATGGCCAACAAACGCAAACCCTCCATCTTCACACTGGGTCATACCGTAAAATCTGTCTTGATTCAACCCTCCGTATGTCCTATTCCAGAGGGGTGAGAAATCAACAGCACTCCGAGTGTGGGATTCCTCAATTCTCTCCAGAACAATATTCGGTACATCGCCAACGTTTTCGAGTGGTGCAACAGTAGAGAAAATAAAAATCCATGCAAAACACAACGCGAGAAACATCACAATTCGTTTACGTCTAATCCTTGTCTGAATCATTACTATCACTTCCACGTGGATTCAACCTATGCAAGCTTTCTTGGCTGAATCATTGGGAAGAATCAAGGTTCTAAATCAGGTTATCCTCACCACGTACTTGGAATTAGAATAGATAACTTTCAGAAAAGCTTTGTGTTGAAATTACTGAAGGAGTTTATCTATGTCCTCGAGTACTTAGTTACATGAGGCGGACAGAGCAGACGAAGTTATCGGAATTTACCGAGTTAGGAGATGCGCCCCTATCTACGAGCTCTCCCCCTGAAGAAACAACTTGTTCCATTACAACAGTTGAACCCGCACCCCCAAGGCCAAAGGGCCAAATGTGGCATAAGACAATCCACGCTGATGAAGAATGGGGCGTATGCAACTTTGATGGAACTGTCCTTTTGGTTCGCTTAATCGATAACAAAATTCATGCTCATGGCGAAGAAGCTGTTTGTAAATGGTGTAGTGGTGTTCTTGAGATTCGTGAAGAAACCAAGGTATTCTGCAGTGGTGCTTGCAAGAGATATCAGGGAGAGTTCTCGGATGACCTGAATTCATTCCTTCATTGGGAAGGTGTCAAGTCCTATACTCTCAGAAAGATGGTTGCAGAAGTAGAAGGTCTCGATCTCGAAGCGAGAGATCTCAAACCAATTTCTTATGCTCCCAACTGGTCCATTCTCTATGAATATGCAGACGACATGGTTACAGAATAGAATTTACTCTGTAGAAAGATAAATTAGTGTGATTCCAGTTAAATCGAGATTCAATTGGTGAATGATTATGACAGAGATACCGATGACTGAAGGAGGAAGTACTTCAGGTGCGCGCCCAAAAGAGGTGACTTATGCAGCTTGGCTAATTCTAATTGAATCAATAGTTGGTCTGATTATTGGAGGAGCCGAATATGCAATATGGGGCAATGAGTTGTCCCTTCTAGGTGCCGTGCTTGCAATTGTAGGATTCTGGTTGTATTTCCAGATTCTCAACCAAGATTATTCTGCGTGGAATATGGCAGTGATATTCAATGTAATAGCTGTCTTCCTATATGCAGTAGGTGATAATTGGCCTGGTGTAATCTTGAGTGTCATTTGCTTCATTTATCTGATACAACCAAATGTCAAAGTACACTTCAAGAAATAGAACAAGGCTGGAATTTCCAGCCTCTTCTTTTTATTAGCAATATATTGTAAATTATCGAAAATAGATGATATGTTGGGTATGAAATTTATAAGCGTTCAATTCAGAGAGATTATGTCGTGCAACAGGATGAGTGCTTGCAAAACAATATTGAAAAACACCAATTTGATATTCATATACCTTCATGCATCTTATCTGTGCGCGCTATCGTGGGTTAGGAGAAAAGAAGTTGTCTAGTTCAATAATTAGTAAATTTGCATGCCTCTTTGTAATTGGAATACTTGGTTGCTCTTCATTGATGGGAATTGCCGCTCTTTCATCTGAAGGAATAAACTCGACCCTGGATTCTGAAAATCAAGTTCTGTCCAGCCCATGGACAGACACTTCAGACTGGTTAATGCCAGACGAAAAGGGAGATCTTGTTGATATTCGCGATCAGCTTGATATCTATCGTGAGCAAGCTGATACAATCGCTTATTATCGAACTTCTGAAACATCAGATTCGAGTAGTGGCTTTATTGTAGATTATGAAGCTCAAGGTAATCTCTTGACAATTCAAATATCAGTGAATGATTATGGAATCACTACATATGATTTTGAGGAAGGTTTCTTTGACGCACTCGTAATTCCTAGTATGGAACTCTCGAACAAATATGGGTCCCCAGCATTACCATATAGGAAACTTATGTTCAACATACCAGAAGGTGTCGATGTCTTTAATGTTCATGCTAGTAGTTCAAGTTCTGAGCTCATTTATGGACTCAATATAGTTCCTGGACCAAAGCCAGTTACAATCTACGGCGATGAGGTCCCTGATAAGACACTTTTCTTTGATATTGAGGCTTACTCGTCAGATATTTTCTTTCCTGAAAGTTACGTTACTTCTGAGATTGTTCAAAGGGGTAGCGAGAGAGCTTTAATGATTACAGTTAATCCGCTTCAATACAGCCCAGTGGAGAAGAAGGGTCTCTTACATACTGAATTCACCATTGATGTTAGTTATAGCTCATCAGTCACCGATGAAGACGTTGCCTATTATGGCTGGAGTGATTATCAGGGCGCGAACTACACCATTATCACAACTGATGATTTCTTACCTGTTCTGTCTGATTTCATCGATTGGAAGACTGAGTTAGGATTCACTGTATTTGTCGAAACAGTTGATGATATTCTCGCAGGATATAGTGGTCGTGATGCTCCTGAAAAACTTCGAACTTTCATTTTATCTTCATATACTGAAAATGATACAGAGTACTTCTTGTTTATTGGAGATTGTGATATTGTACCAGCTCGCGAGGTATTAGATCCATATAATTGTGGGATGGGATTAGACAATGGAACCGAACCCTCAGACCTTTACTTTGAATGTCTTGATGGGTCATGGGATGCAAATGATAATGATGTCTTTGGCGAACTAGATGATGCAGTTGATCTCTTCCCAGAAGTGAAAGTTGGTCGATTACCAGTCCAGTTACCCTCTGAAGCAGAGCATGTTCTTACACAAATCATAAGCTATGAGAGTAACCCTGAGGCTGGAGATTGGTTAAATGATTTCATGCTAATAGCCGTAGATTGTTTTGGCAGTGGTGATGGAGTTACTATGACAGAAGGTGAGATCAATCAGAAATTCCTCTTTGATTCATTCTTTGACGTCTATCGTTATTATCCCACTGATGGGTCCTTATCAACAACTGACATTGTTACTAAGATAAATTCCGGAATCAATCTTGTTAATTTCTTTGACCATGGCGCGTATAATGTGTGGGTTGATGCCCTCACTGTTGATGATGTATTAGCTCTAGAAAATGGAAACAAAAGTTTCTTGGCTTTTGCAATGGCTTGCGAAACTGCTGCATTCGATGTCGAATCTGTTGAACCAACAATTGGTGAAGCTTTCTTCCGAGCTCCAGATGGTGGAGCTTCTACATACATAGGAGCAACCCGAATTGCCTGGGCAGGCCAACATTGTTTTGATGGCTTTCACAATATGTTTTGGGAATTCTTCCTTTCAGCTGCTCTTTTATCACACGAGGTTCAACCAAAAAATGCGTTTCATGATGCGATAAATCACATGGCAACGACCTTTGATACTTCCAATCCTACTACTCTAGAAACCATCTATCATGCTATATATTTTGGAGATCCATCTCTTACTCTCTATTGGAAGCATAATGTGACAACCATAGCTGATCCAGTAGAAGTTGGTGAAACGGTTACTGTGAATGGAACTTGTTTACAATATAACAATAAACCAATCGTTGATAGTGTTGATATCACAGTTTCTGATCCATTTGGAGTGGTTGTTTATGCAGGGACTGTCGGGACTGATAGTGAAGGTAAGTATTCTGTTAGTTTCTCAGCTAGTTCAACTCCAGGAGATTATGTTGTTGAAACGTACATATCTCAACCGTTTGAGTATACTTCGTTTACTATTGTTGAGATTGGTACTCTAGATGTTTCGCTTGCATTAGATAATAATCCAATTTACAATGCATTCTTAGATTACTCAGGTACGGTTGAAGATGATTGTGGTGGAAATGCAACAATAATCGATTCATCTGATATCGTGATTGCAACACAAACATTCTCCTCTTCTGGAGGTGTTTATTCTGGTTCCCTAAATGTCACTGATTTTGGATTGCTCAGACTCCTCGTACAATTTGATAATGGAACTTTGACAGGTGCTTCTGAAATCGAATTCAAGGTAGTCAAAGGAGAAGTTCTCATAATTGCAGATAATGCAGGTGGTTCAGGGCCTGACTATCCTGGAGGTTGGGCAGATAATAACTTTGGAGATGCCTCAAATCCTGGTGATTATGTCATTGCTTTACAGGACGAGTATAATGTAACTGTGTATTTCACAATGCATGAGGGCGCACCAACAATTGAATATTTGAATTCATTTGATGCGGTCATTGTTACAACTGGTGACAACATGGGATATCCTCTCAATGCACCTGATAGTTATCTTCTAGATGTTCTCTACGAGTATCACAATTCGAATGGAGCTATCATATTTGAGGGTGCATCAATTCTAAATGCTTTAAGTGGTGTTGAAGATGCACGATTTCCGAATCTGTTTCATGTTGACTATGTTGAGAGAACACAAAATACTGGTACACTAGAACTTATTCCAGCATCGCATCCTATAGTTTCTGGATTGCCTGCAAGTATCCCCTTGATGGATGAACTTGGAACAGCGTACGGTGAAGTACTGACACCGGTTAACGGTTCCTTACATGCAGCAGGGTACGGTGGAAGCTACATTGGCGGGACTGCCATAGCTGGACTTGCTCCTACTGGAACATTAGGCGGCGTTGTATTCATTGGGTTCTCAATTGATGGTATAGCAAATGATGACCATCGAAATCTATTGATTCAGAATTCTCTTGGATTCATACTAAATCCATCCCTGATTGTTACAGTATCAGATGATGCTATGATGACTGGAACTTCAGATACAATTTACTTTGAAGTTACAGATTCAGCAACCGGTACACCTATTCAGGGTGCTACATTGGACATTGATGGGTGTGGAGTATCTGTGCTAAATACAACACAACCGGATGGAACATGTAGCGCATTTGTCAATCCGACATTTGATGGCTTGATTGGAATCAATGTTACAAAATCCGGATATCTTCATTATTCGACCTCAATAATAGTCTATGACACACCAATTGTTGAACTTACAGCAAACCCTGCTTTCTTGGAGCGGTCAGTATCCACTCAAGTGACTATTACAGCTACTGATTATTATGAACACTTTCCACTAGAGAACTGCTTCATAAACGTAACAGGACTTGGTAACTCAGAAACAGGATTGACAAATTCCAGTGGAATGCTGGATGTCACCCTGACACCCGATGCGCCTGGAATAATTATTGCTACAGGAGAGTTAGCTGGATATCTTAGTTCAGAAATCAATATACCTGTAAGGATCAAAATTGTGATATTACCAGGAATCGGGACAGAGATGCCTGATCCTTGCTGTTGGGATGAATTAATGTTACATTGGGATGATTATGGTGATTGTCCTCTAGAGATTGATTATACGACTTTCCACAATGCTTCATTCGGAATAACATTAGAGAATCTCGAGTCAACTGATGCTCAAGTAGCTTTCCTGAGCATGCCCATGGAAGCTCTGACTGCATCCGAAATAGAAGCTATCCAACTATATGTCCAATCTGGGAAAGGATTTGTAGCAACAAGTGCAGTAATGCACTATAATCCGAATGAGTGGAGCACATTCTTTGGACTGCAAGAAATCGATACGATGGAATATATTGCGCCAATGTCTCTTGAACTTGGTATTACTAATACATCTCATCCATTAGTAAAAGACATTCCTGATCCATATTCTCCAGGGTATCTCTTGAGTTTCTATCCATCTGGTACTGGTTGGAGTTCAGGAATCCTACAAGGTGCAGGTTATGCAGCAGTGGAAGATGCAGCAACTCCTCAAGCCGCCCTAACAGTATACCGTGGGATTGTCCACTTCTCAAATATTCCTGAATACATGAGTAGTAGAGATGACTGTCAATTGGTATACAACGCAATGTTATGGTCAAACTATGTCATTCCAGATCATGATTTGGCTGTTACATTGGAAGCTCCAGACAGAATATCACCTGGTGATTCTACAACACTGAATGTTACAGCAAGAAACATGGGATTAAATTTTGAAACCAATATTCAGGTTCAGCTCTATATTAACAACTCAGAAGTTCAATCAGTGACCATTCCATCTCTTGATGCAGGTTCTTCTGAATTAATGAGTTACTTCTGGACACCTCCCGAGGAAGGCATCTACAATGTCACTGCAAGGGTTACACCAATATCAGGGGAGGATACAAACCTGAACAATGTAGCCACCACAATGGTTGCAGTTAGAGAATTGCACGACTACATAATGATTGAAGATGTCTTTACGTGGTATGATGCAGTAGCCAATGGCTACAACTTAGCACTTACAGGTGATGATACTAGCACTATCCTATCATTGCCATTCGATTATCCCTTTTATGATGGCGTCTTTGACAGTGTGGCTGTGAGTAGCAATGGATGGTTGAGCTTTGGTGTATCTGACCCTAGGGAATATTCATACGTTCCATATCCCTCGTCAAATCCAAGATACGCCTTTGCAATTGCTCCTCTTTGGGCTGATTTGATTGCTCAAGGAAATATCTACATCTGGGAAACTGCAGACTGGTTTGTAGTACAGTTTGATAGCTACCAGTATCTTAGTGGAGCCTCTGCTGGAACATTCCAAGTTGTTTTCCATAGTAGCGGTCAGTTATCATTCAATTATCTTAGTACAGGAAGTTCATTGTATGGAACTGTCGGTTTGAATCATGGAGATGGAATACATTACAACTCCTATCCGATTGCGGATTTAGCTGGTGAAAGCGCGTTTGGTCTTCAGTTCTACTACACTCTTCCAGAGCATGAACTTGCTATTGGACTAGAATGTCCTTCGTTGGCTAGCCCCTCCGAAATTGTAGACATAACAATGACCGTATACAATGTTGGTACTTCCGATGAGTACAGTATAGAACTAGAATTATTCATCGATGAAACTAGTACTTTTACGACAACTATACTCGTACTTGAACCTGCAGAGCAAGACATACATGTATATCATTGGACTGCCTCAGCAATTGGACCTCATAATATCACTGCAATAATTTCAGTTGCACCAGGTGAGCTCATTCTGAGTAATAACATTGCTACTCAGATAATTACTGTAACATCTCTTAAAGACTATACAATGACTGAGGATACTTATTCTTGGTATGATGCACAAGCAAATGGAATCAATATTGGTTTATCTGGTGATGATGAATATGAAGTTCTTGATCTACCATTCACGTTTTCATATTATGATGGTAGCTTCGATTGGGTTGCAGTCAGTAGCAATGGATGGCTCAGCTTTGTAACCAATCAACCATGGGATTGCTCACCTACACCTTATCCATCTAGTAATTCACGATATGCATATTCCCTAGCTCCGATTTGGGCTGATTTACAGGCGGAATCCAATGTTTACTATTGGTCAACCTCTGAAAGAGTTGTGATAGAGTTCAATAATTACAACTACCTCGGAGGAGAATCAATGGGAACCTTCGAAGTAGTATTGCATGCATCTGGTGTTATCGAATTCAATTATCTTTCGATGGAAACCGTGCACTATGGAACTGTAGGTCTAAACCATGGGGATGGAGTTCATTACAACTCCTATCCTAGTTCATCATTGAGCTATGAAGATTCCTTCGGTCTTACATTCACATATGAGGATGTGCTTCCACCAGTATGGCTGGAAGTCCCAGTCGATTTCGCTGTGCAAGCAGGACAAATGTTCACCCATAACTTCTTGATTCAAGATGACGGTGGGCTTGAATCTTTCGTTGTAAATGACACTGCTAGATTCTCACTCAATGTTGCAGGTCATCTATCAAATAGAATTCCATTGCATGTAGGAAATTATGGTATCAACATTACCGCAACTGACTACGCTAGTCATTCAATCTCTGCTAGCCTAACAGTGATAGTTCTGGATACAATTGCTCCAGCTTGGTTGGATCCTATATCACTTGTCCAAGTCGAAGCTGGAACACCTATCAGTTTGAATTTTACAGCTTCAGACTTTTCAGGTGTCGCGAGTTATGAGGTAAATGATACGCGTTTTGCTATTGATGAAAACGGATTGCTGACAAACAACGTGATTCTAGAAGTGGGTACCTACAATATTGAAGTATCTGTTACTGATATCTATGATAACACTGCTACTATAGAAATCACTCTAGTAATTGATGAATCAACAAATTCAGCTTTTCTCTTTTATGCAATAGTGACATTCGCGTCCGTAGGTATTGGTGGTCTTGTCATAGTTCTACTTCTAAGAAGGAGACGTATCGGCAATATTAGTACTGCAGCTAAGGAAACTCTACATTACTGATAGGTTCAACTCGTAGAGGAGGAATCGTCTACCGATGAATTCCTCTTCTACATATCCGAGTGTTAGAGCCCACTCAGTAGCTCTTGGTCCCAAGAAGTAGACTGCTCTTTCTGCACCTAACGTATCAGCTTCATCAATAGTCCTTGATATGATATCTACAAAGATGGATCTGTTTGTGGCAAATACTGTGTATGCCGCTGTCCATGTGTCACCTTTGCGGTCACGCTTAGACATGCAATATAGTCCATCCACATGACCTGATTCATTGATGACCACTTTGATGGTAGAATTCTTCAGTAAGCGTGAGAGACCTTCAATACTTGTGAAATCAAATTGCCAAGCCAATGGAAATGTAGTACTCTCGACAAGATCAGGATTTGAAATAAGAAGCTCGTGCAATCGCATTGCATCTATCTTAAGTGGTGCTATACTAGGACTTGGTCTTGAATGAGCGGGGTATGGTCTATAGAGCCGGAAGTATCCTGTTGTATTGGCTTTGATGAAACCAGAATTTTCTGCAACCAATTGTGACGCTTCATTTCGAGAACTTGTTGCGTACCAGAGTGTCGTAATTCCTTGTTCTTTGGCAGCTTTAACGACGGCTTCATTTGTTTTCGAACCCAGCCCACTTTGTCTGTGCCCTTCTTTAACTCTGAGTCCTTCCACCCAACCAATCGTTGTTCCCTCAACTTTCTCAAGATTTGCTAATGCGACTAGCTCATTATCTTGAAAAATCCCAAGAGGGGTAGATAATGAATCTGAAATCCATGTTGGAAAGATTTCAGGAACGTAATCATTTCCGTCCCAGATGGATTCACAGAGTGTCTTTACTTGATCATGATCTTCAATGACCAGGTTGCGAAGGATGTCGGACATAATTTTTAGTGTTGTCTGTACTGCTTAAGAATAATATGAAGTGACAATCTCACTAGTTACGCTTTCATTCTCGATTCTGGAAGATTAAGCAATAGTGATGATGGACATTAGATACATACGTGGTGGGATATCCCCATATGCCCAATTTCTTGTTATCTTGACACCAAATCATCTCTTGCTGAAGCCAATAATCTTGGGACATTCTTCTTGCCAAATCCCATGCAATAGGACGCATACGCCCATCGACATCTCGCATATTCTGAACAATGATAGTAAGATATGCACCCTGTCTGAGGAGTGGTTTTAGATTGCTCAGGATTGTACCTAGTTTATTGATGTACTCATCATAATTCTCGATGTTTCCAAGGTCTCTATTCGACTCACCATAGTGTTGCCTGAGCCCTTTTTCTTCTCGTTCCTTATGAACTGAATCACTCCCACCTCGAGACTTCCTGAGCATATTCCAGTACGGTGGTGATGTTATTAGATAATCAAATTTGGGAATTTCACCATTGAACTCCATCACTTGGAAAACGCTATCGTTGGCTCCTATGTGGTTCCGGCAACAGAGACAGAATCAGAAATCATCTGTCCGTTTGTGGGTACAATATCTGATGGGGATACTATCTCCCTTACCAATATATGTGTAGGGGATCTGTACGTAGGACTAAGCCAGACAATAGGGACTGTATCTCTTAATGATACAATTTCCGGAACCTACATGGGATCAGACAATACCGGAAAAGTATGGCTGGGGAACTTCACAGCTAGTCGGTAACATCATCAGACAACATACAGACCATATTTTTCCTCTCCTTTGTTGGAGAGGGCATTATTTTTTGCATTGCCGCCATCTTCTCCACAAGCGTGTCATCGGGTATTCCCGTCCCATCTATGACGAACATATTATTTTGGGTGTGTCTCAAAAAACAGAAAAGCGTTTAAATAGAATATAATATAAGCGAGATGCGAAACTGGTTAGTACGCCAGAATTACAATCATAAACATGAAAGCATTAGTGTTTGAGCCTTTTTCCGGCGCCTCAGGCGACATGATCATTGGCAGTCTACTGGATTTAGGC
>JABCTV010000330.1 GCA_018238205.1 Candidatus Thorarchaeota archaeon | reverse complement strand
GGATGCGGATTACTGAATGGCTCATCTTCACATGATGAAAGACCTGAGTGAACAACTCTTTCCATGTGTCATCGAGGGGGTGAAATGCAGCAATTGAATTTGTAGAAGGCTTTAGAATGCCAAAACCAAACGGCGTGTTATCATCGGTGAACCCTGCGAGAAGAACAGTGCTTCTTGTTTCTATATTTTCTAG
Organism: Candidatus Thorarchaeota archaeon; assembly: GCA_018238205.1. GTDB lineage: Archaea > Asgardarchaeota > Thorarchaeia > Thorarchaeales > Thorarchaeaceae > SMTZ1-45. The sequence continues at coordinate 2,220 of JABCTV010000330.1, read as the reverse complement.
TAGTGTTTTCTTCAGTCGAGAAACCTGTTCCTCGTCCTGACTTATTCGTTTGATAAATTCATCAATCAAATGCTCAACATGCGAAATCTCACTCAGCTGTATCTCTCTAATCATCTCAAAACTCCATCGACTTCTATCCAAATAGTTCATCAAAAAGAATTCGGTTGCTCCAAGGATTATCCACACAAGGCACCCTCCAGAGGTGTGCATCCTAAACGGTCGGTGCTAAAGGAGAGCCTTGATCCAGAAGATCGTCACGGGACGGGAGATATTTGGTCCTGAGAACCCCCCCTACAGACAAGAGAAGCAAATGTAGGCTTGATTATTCAGAGAGAGGTTCCCCTCTCTCTTCCCCACTCTTTACTTGTGTATTTCACCGTTCCACTGTAAGAGTGATTTCTTTTTGCTAAGGGTCCAGTCGCGAACAATCCCATCTGAAATAATTTTACTCGAAGGCGTTTGGCTTGAAGAGCGAAATTAGAAAGAACAGTCCCTTCAAAATCTTCAGCTTTCTGAGTATGGCTATCAGTAACATAGTATGAATGAAGACATCATATTGCTCTGGATCGCAATACCCCATCTTTTTGGCGAACTGCGCAGATCTCTCATCTGCTGCATCCCATCGAGGTGTGAGTCCGCGTTGAAGAGCCTTCTCCAACAAGAACGCGCAAGCAACAGTAGCTAATCCCTTACGTCGATGATCGGACGAATTGACAGTTTCCACTTGTACTTCGAAATCTTTGTCCAAGATGGGAGTTCCTGTTGCAGCTACGCTCACGACTTCATCACCATATGTTATGCAATAACCAAATCCCTTCTGCAAAAACTCCTTGACTGACCCAAAGAAATCAATAATCCCTTTCAGTTCCCTCATGGTTTCATAGATTTTCAGAACATTTTCCTTGCTAATGGTTTGAACCGTATATCCTTCAGGCAGATTATCCTTCAGATTTGCAATATGGTGTAAATCAAGGCTTCTTGAAGAGAACTTCGTCCGAGTGCTAGCAATCAACCTTATGCCCCAGTGACGCCTTAGTAAGCTGGACCAATCGGCATTGGGAACCACTATTGACCTATGCCTAGAAATGTGTGAGAGCAGTTCCTTCGCAGCTCCGGTTTCGCTGTCACCCATAAGGACATAGACTAATGGATGGGAAACCAAAGCGACTGTGGGATGGTGGAGATTGTCAACTAGAATCTGACCAGTTCCCTCCATAAGGATTGAATTGATGACTGCAGTTAGATGTGCGTGTTCTTGAGCTAGCGATTCTAAATGTCCACCCTTTTCCGCAGGATTCTCAACAACCACCACTGGGACCTTCTCAGCTCGATTGGTTTTCCTAGAAGGCCTCATCAAAGGAGTGACTCTTAGGATATTCGAGTGAAGAAGTCATAGGTACATAAGATTACAGTTTCGAGCCACTTGCCTTACAGACAAGAGAAGCAAAAGTAGTCGCGAGTACCGATGTGAGTGTGTTATCTGCATCTGTCATCTTTCTGTTCAGACTGGGCTAGCTGAGTTGGTAGCTGGTGCGTGACACTCGACTGAGCCATTCCCGTTCTACGCTGACGGCAAGCTAATAACTTGATTGTGTGGATTTGGTTCTCTACGGTCGTATGCAACCTTGTAGACAGGCGGTCGAACAAGCTCCACATCCAATACACAGTTGTCCATCTATCTGTGCTGTTCCATTGATGATTTGGATAGCTCCTGTGCGGCAGACCTGCGTACACATTCCACAACCAATGCATTGACTCGTGTCAACATGGTAGATGGCCCGACTACTGAGAACACTTGCAGCTGAATGGCTCTTGGCCCCCACGGACACATATGCTGATGCGGGCATTGAATGGGGTATGTCAGATGACCTACTAGTATCATACACAGAATTGAAAAGACCAGACCGCGAATAATATGCTGACACAAGCGACCTCGCCCCGTGCATGTGAAGTCGTCTTCCGCGTCCTCTGAAACGACATCTTCTCATTGTTAGTGTTCCCCTGTTTTGTCTTCATTGAAGAGGAGATGGACAGTTAAGTGCTAGCTCTGGGCTTGCAGTGTACAGCATTCGACAACCTGTTTCATGTAGTTCTCGGAATTTCAGACGGATAGGGATTTAGTTCCAGTACAGGTGCAGGCGTAGATCCAGCCACTCAATAGCCTGATGAGAGAAGCAGATGCGGGCTTTGGTCCAGTTCGAGAAAGGCCAGTCCTCTCTC
>JABCTV010000329.1 GCA_018238205.1 Candidatus Thorarchaeota archaeon | reverse complement strand
ATACATACCGCTCGTAGAATTCGCAGAGATGGTGATAGAAGACCGCCCGAGTGAGAGAGCTTACTTCGCCTCCAAGCTGGAGAAGGTAGTCAGTCGAGACATGCCTAGGGTTGATGACGCCATAAATATCGAACACGTTAAGTTAGACGGTCGGAATATAATTTTGGCAAGAGGTCGAGTTGTTGAGGTTAATCCAAGTGGGCTTCTAATTAAAAGACAATTCCGGCATACCAATCGCAAATTGAAGATTGCTCCGAATCATGCTAATGATGTCGATGCTGTTCGTGATGAGGGCGATTATGCGATAACTCACGTAATTCCGGGAGCTCTAACTCTGGTGACCAAGTACTACTCTCGCGATGATAAGCTGAAAGGTACTTACGTGAATATCAATACTGGAGTCGAGTTATATCCTAGCAATGGAAATAGCCCAAGTAGAATCCGTTACGTCGACCTAGAGATAGACGTAGTGAATCCTGAGGGGGATAAAGCGCGTGTCATTGATCAACACCTGCTCAAGCGAGCAGTTCAAAGGGGTTTCATCACACAAGATATGGCAAATCAAGCTAAGGAAAAGGCTGAAGCCATATGCATGGAGCTCAGTTGCAGCATTGTGCAATGAATAGATTGCTGAAAATTGAGATGCATCAGTCGATTGCCTTATGTGTTCTCAATGTAAGATCAATCGCTGATGTCAAGTCCTCCAAGGTAGCCCTTAAGCTATCCAGTCCGCGGGTGGATTCTATCACACATGAAAGCGTTTTACCGCTTCTAATCATCTCAATCTCCAACCCGGGCGGCAAAGGCATGTTGTCAGGTGACACCGACTCCAGTACTCTGACTGCATGTGTGTCACTTGTGAAGTTAATGATCAAATTGATCCTCATCATGAGCGGCTACTCCCAAGGGAACATAGGGCATCTGCAACTGTTCTCTGTTCATTTGACGACGTTGTTTCTAGCTGAAGAGAGCTAGCTGAGGTTGGTATTGAAACCAGCCCAAGACTATTCATAGCTTTGGTAACTCGGTGAAGATTCCCTTTCTTGACATCCCAAGCAACTTCGGTGCAGGCGTCTGTGGTTAGCATCACAAACCCATCTCTGTTAACAAGATATGATTGTAGAGCGATTCGTGCAACATCAGGAAGCACAGATTCGTGAGTTCCAACAAGTGGAATTGTCACGACCGCATCCAGATCGATGCCTTCAGAAGTTGTTTTGTCAAGAAATGATGCTAGGTTCCGCATGCCTGCAATCACATCGCGGGTATGAGCCATGTGCGAGTCAATAAACGACCTTAATGTCCTAGCACGGTCGCCCATCCATACTGCGACGGAGGCTCCTAGATCCCACCTACTCCATGCCGATTGTGAGAGTGCTTTAATTCCCGACAGGAAGCGCAGGGGGCTCTCTTCACTTTCTGTTAGAAATGTAAAATCTTTCCCAAGGACACCTGGAATTACCGTTGAATCTAGGTTGGGAATAAGTTGTGAGGTCAGACGTTGTGCCTCTTTCGTATCCAGTGCGGTTATGGGACCTCGACGCTTGGATATCGGAATATTCGCTTCTTCAAGAATATGCTCGCATCTCTCCTGAACTCCACTGATGCCCTTCAAGTATGGGAAAGTACTATACAGGAGAGCATTGATCACTGGAAGAAAATTGCTTCCAAACAACTTGAAACCCTTCCTTTCTTTCAGTAGACCTTCTTTTTCAGCTAGTGAAACAATTCTTCGTGATGCACCCTTGATAGGAACATTTGAGATGTTGGAAATCAATGTGCTTGCAGCAGCGAGCTGGAGTACTCTGTCATTTGTTTTGAATTTCTCTTTGGCTAGGATATAAGCTGATGCTGCAATGTCACTTGCAGTTCCAATGCTCTGCGACTCATTATGCTCAGAATGGAACATCCCACCTATGAACACAGGATAGCTCGTTCCCTTCTTCAAGCGCCGTTTCCCAAAGACCTCAATCCCTACAGCGATAACAGCGGAGTTGGGGTGTGTCTTCCGTATACTGTTAATATCTTCAATGTCCAGATGCGGATGAACGAAAGTGATGTGGACGGGCCTATTGGACCTCAGAATTGCTGTGGAGAGCAGTGCAGCGGATAGGGTTGCTTCGGGATGTGGGGAGCTGAGAATGAGGATGCGCTCATCCTTCCTGAAGATGACTTGTTCTGACTGCTTTTCAAGTGACTTGAAACTGGAGGATCTCCGAGCTTTCTTACTCATTTCAGTTCAGAGGAACTTGTTCAGTGTGATAAGATTATCTCAAGAGTAAGGCAGCTTCGGCTGGAGTATACTTGAAATCGGGGGGTAGAACATGGGTTTTCTTATAGTACTTAGACAGCCGGTGAATTTTGCTTTCAATAAGCTGAATGCTGCGCTTGGCGGAATAGTCCTTCTTGTTCTCTTCAAAATGTCTACGAATTGTAGCGGC
>JABCTV010000328.1 GCA_018238205.1 Candidatus Thorarchaeota archaeon | reverse complement strand
AGTAGTTGTCATATGGGTCGTACACGGTGATGTTCAGACCGTACGACGCGGATTCCAAAACAGAATTATTCGTAATCCGTGCAGTGCTACCAAGCTCGTAGTAAGTAGCACTCAGTGTGAAGTGTGTGGTGTCGTTGAGAGTCCAGTGGTCGATGCCGGAGGGGTCAAGAGCTGGAATCTGAAAATCTACTCCCTCACCAAACTCAATCGTCAGATCTGTGGGAGTGATTACCCATCCTGGGGCGGTGGATTCAGTAAATGGCACTACTTCCACGTTAAACTTGGCGGAAATGCTTCCGTTGTAGATGTTGGTGACTGTTACTTGCACTCCATAGTCACCTAGAGAGAAAAATGCAAAGAATTCTAGCACGCCCTGATTGTCTATTGTGAAATGAGCCGTGTCATTAACTGACCAGAAAATTGGTGCTGGTGCTGTTGCATTGATATCATAGGTGAAGTGCGTATCAATCATAATAGACTGATCTACTGGTGTTTCAATCCAGGTGGGTGCCGTTGGCGGGAACATCAATGGATGAGGGTCGTAGTTTCCGGGGAAGGTGTAGGAAGTATCACCAATATAATCCTCGTTAGCATCAGTGCCCGTATAATCGGACCAGAAATTATAATCGAAGATATTGTCCGTTAACGCCTCATCACGTGCATTGCCAGCTAGATTATCACTAAAAGTATTCCAATGGAAATTATTGTCGCCACCACCTATGGATGAATAGATGCCATATTGACTATTCCTACTACAAAGGTTATCGGTAAAATTGTTAGTGTAAGCACCGTCTAGGTACATCCCAGATTGACCATTTTCGTTACAAGTATTCTCGACCAGCATGCAGTGCATAAATACTTCTCTACATTTGATGCCATTAGCCCCATTTCCATTACAGCTATTATTGATGATTGAACTGACGCAAGGGGTGAGAAGACGGATACCATCTTCGCTATTTGCGCTGCAGTTATTGTTTGTCACAGTGTTATACATAGGCCCAACACTATCACTATTGAAGTCCCCGATGCAGATCCCATATGCGTTGTTACGGCAAATATTACTTTCAAGAACATGTTCCCCACTCATACCGCTCAGAAGCCTGAGGTCGATAGCATTGATACCATGGTAATTGCTGCTGCAATTGTTATGAATAAGAGAGATATTCAGGCAAGCAACCAGCTGAATGCCGCTAACTGAGTTCTTGGTACAGGTGTTATTTGTCAAAGTGCAATTCTTGCTTCCTCTCCCCTGGATGAAAACTCCGTGAGTGTTCTGCTGACAGATGTTATCAACGATTCTTGCATTCTTGACATTGTCTAGGTAGATACCTGCACCGGAATCCACGTTTGCACCGGTTAGATTACAGTTGCTGATGGTGAAGTTGACCTGAGTGTTGCTGATGTTGATGCAGTGACCAGCGCTACCGTCACGGTCTATGTCCAATCCATTTATGATGAATGGATTCCCAGATGAGCCATCGCCAATCCAACCCTCATTTGAAGCTGTGAGCGTGAAGTTGGCATCCCCATCAATGACAATTGGGGCATGCGGTGTACCACTAATAATTACATTTCTGACCAGCTCTGAACCATTCATAGTAGGATGTAGGTTATTATCATCCAAGTCAGCTATTGGCGTGACCAACCCTAGAAACAGGACAAAGCCCAGAGCAACAACAAACCAATTGAATCCTTTATTTCCATGCATGAATACTCTCTCCTCCGCTGCGACGAACGCGGTCAAGGCCTGCTCATGCAAGTCCAGTTGGATGATGTCGAAGTAGCTGTGTTGTTATCAATCTCCCTCGCAACACACCCCAAACTATAGTACTGCTTCCTTATTAATCAGTGCAGGCAGACCAAGCTCGGAGATTTCAACTATAAGCTTGTCACAGAGTGTACCTGTGCCTATCAAGGAATTCTTGCTTCTTTGCAGGATTGAAGCTCGAAAGAGCATTCTAAATCAGAGCGTATATCTATGTCTGCTAAGAAGACCCACGAATAATCTAATTTATTTTATCAGGGGTCTATTTCTATTCGGTAATACATGAATAGCAATCAAGAGAAAACCAGAAATGTAAAGGTGGAATATGGATACTTCTTTGTGATACTGGCATCATTGATCACTACTGCCATTCAAGTAATAGATGTGGATTCCACAACAAGAATAGTATTGTACATTATGGGAGTTCCTTTAGTGATTGCTTTTGCTCTAATTGGACTTAGGATTATTCTTCACTCCACAAAAGTCCAGAACGGTAACCAAGCAGGTATCAAAGATTAATCAAAAAATGATCTTCCTGTTATTCATCCTCAATCTTGTTGCTTGTTTATTTTGGAATCTTCTTCTCAATTGAAACTTCGTGTAACTAGGAAAGGAACTAGCACGAAGAAGAACTTCAGAGAAACAGAATCCGGAATGACTCACTCACAGAGTGTACCTGTGCCTATCAAGGAATTC